>NZ_JBSXOP010000087.1:0-121045 GCF_056859535.1 Marinobacter sp. L-46 | reverse complement strand
CTTTATCCAAACTCATAATGAGAAACTGGCAAAGCCGTTCCGCTGGCACAAGAGTGCAGAATCGATTATGACTTCAGTGACGCGAGCAAAGCTGAGTGTTATTGATAATAAATAAAGGGATTACCCAGACGGGACACTAGTGGGCCAAGGTCTTCAAGCACACGAACATTCACACCACCGGCAGCTACTGCGAAACCATCATTCCAATTATTATTGGCACCTGCGGGGGTTATCTGGACTAATCGACCGCTTCGCACGGCTTCTTGCCTGGCAAAACTGACGATGCCCGATACGCTATTCGTTGTTGAGGTAATTTGGTTATTACGGATGAGCTGTGTAAAGGAAGGAACAGCAATGGCCGACACAATGCCAACAACGACCACCACTACGATCAACTCTATTAAGGTAAACCCGCTTTCGTTTCGCTCAGCCAACATAATCTTACCCATAGTTCTTGCCTATGATTAGATTAATTGCCCGAGTTCACGTTATCTAGAAGAAATCGACAGGTGGGCTCGTTTCGGGGACAAATGGTCGGAAACGAGTTTGGGATCGTGCATACGTCACAACTTCACCCCACTCAACGGCGAACTGTTGTTACAGGCTCAGGTGACATTAACCGCGTCAATCCGCAATTCCTTAGGCATAGAAAACACAATATTCTCTTCCCGCCCTGCAACCTCCTGCGGTTCTTCCCCACCCAGCTCCTTCAAGCGGTTAATCACATCCTCCACCAGCACTTCTGGCGCGGAGGCCCCCGCGGTCACCCCCACCGCGGTCTTGCCTTCCAGCCACTGCTTGTCGATTTGCGATGCTTCATCAATCAGGAAAGCCGGGGTGCCCATACGCTCCGCCAGCTCGCGCAGGCGGTTGGAGTTGGAGCTGTTCGGGGAGCCCACTACCAGCATCAAGTCGCAGTCGCCGGCCAGTTGTTTCACGGCATCCTGACGGTTCTGGGTGGCGTAGCAGATGTCGTCTTTGCGAGGGCCTTCGATTTGAGGGAACTTGGCGCGCAGGGCGTCGATTACCCGGGCGGTGTCGTCCATGGACAGCGTGGTCTGAGTAACGAACGACAACCGGCTGGGGTCTTTTACGTCCAGCTTTTGTACGTCGGCTTCGTCTTCCACCAGGTAGATGTCGCCGCCGTTGCTGTGGTCGTACTGCCCCATGGTGCCTTCCACTTCCGGGTGACCATGGTGGCCGATGAGGATGCATTCGCGGCCGTCGCGGCTGTAGCGCATCACTTCCATATGCACCTTGGTGACCAGCGGGCAGGTGGCGTCGAATACTTTCAGGCCGCGGCGGGCGGCTTCGTTCTGTACCGCCTGGGATACGCCGTGGGCACTGAAGATCACCAGTTTGTCATCCGGCACTTCGTCCAACTCGTCTACAAAGATGGCGCCGCGCTCCCGCAGGTTGCTCACCACAAACTTGTTGTGGACCACTTCGTGGCGCACGTAAATGGGAGCACCGAACACGTCCAGCGCGCGATTTACGATTTCTATGGCGCGGTCTACGCCGGCACAGAAGCCACGGGGGTTAGCGAGTCGGATTTGCATAGTCAGTGTGTCGGCCCTGCTGGTTCAACGTCGATAATCTGCACTTCAAACTGCAGTGTATGCCCTGCCAGCGGGTGATTAAAGTCCACATCCACCTGATCACCTTCCACCCGCTTGACCACGCCGGGCAGTTCCTGCTGGCGCGCGTCGGCGAAGGACACTACTACGCCGGGTTCCAGCACCATGTCAGCGCTGAATTCGTGGCGCTTGAAGGTCTGCACGTTGCTGGGGTTGTGCTGGCCGAAGGCTTTTTCAGGCGGCACTTCGAAGGTTTTGTGGTCACCGGCTTTCAGGCCCATCAGGTAGGCTTCGAAGTTCTCCGGCAGGTTTTCGTCACCGATTTCCAGGGTAGCCGGTTCTTTGTCGAAGGTGGTGTCCACGGTTTCGCCGTCTTCAAACTTGAGGGCGAAGTGCAGTTTTACACGGGTTCCCTTGTCGATGGGCAGTTCTTTCATGGCAATCAGTTGCTCCTGTCGGCATTGCCGCTGTCGTCAGCGGGTTTGCGGAATGCGTCGATGATCATCATGGCAGCGCCGATGGTGATGGCAGTGTCGGCCAGGTTGAAGGCCGGGAAGTGCCAGTCCTGCCAGTAGAAATGCAGGAAGTCCACCACGTAGCCATGCACCACCCGGTCGTACACGTTGCCGATGGCGCCACCGAGGATCAAAACGATGGCGATGGCGGTCCAGGTTTCATGGGCTTTGAGTTTTCTCAGCCAGCCTGTCAGCACCACGCTGACCACAACAGCCAGGGTCACGAAGAACCAGCGCTGCCAGCCGGCGGCATCCGCCAGGAAGCTGAACGCCGCGCCGGTGTTGTGCAGCAGGGTCAGGTTAAAGCTGGGCAGCACCGGTACCGGGTTACCGTAGGTGAGCATGGCAGTGGCCATGGCCTTGGTACCCAGGTCGATGGCGACCACCAGTACTGCCAGCCACAACCACTTCAGTTTGCTGCCTGCCCTGCCCTCAGTCATTACCGCGTCCATCAGGCGTAGGCGCGGGTTTCGCCCGGGCCTTCCACGTTGGTTACGCAGCGGCCACACAGGTCGCTGTGCTGCTCGTTCTGGCCCACGTCTTCACGATGGTGCCAGCAGCGCTCGCACTTGGCGTGGGAAGCCGGGGTTACTTTCACCAGCAGGCCTTCCACGTTGGTTTGCTCCACGCCGGCCGCCTCGCTCACCGGCTTTACGGTGGCTTCGGAGGTGATCAGCACAAAGCGCAGCTCTTCACCCAGATGGTTCAGGCGCTCGGCCAGGCTACCTTCGCAGTACAGGGTCACTTCCGCGCTCAAAGAGCCTTTGATCTCGCCACGGGCACGGGCTTCTTCCAGGCACTTGTTGACGGCTTCTTTCACAGCGTAGATTTCACGCCAGTAGTCGCGGCCCAGTTCGAAGTCTTCCGGCAGGGCAGTCAGGCCCTCGTACCAGGTTTCGTAGAACACGGTGTCGCCACGCTCACCCGGCAGGTGCTGCCAGATTTCATCGGCGGTGAAGCTCAGGATCGGCGCAATCCAGCGCACCAGGGCTTCGGCCACATGGTACAGGGCGGTCTGGCAGGAACGTCGCGCCAGGCTGTCGGCCTGGGTGGTGTACTGGCGGTCTTTAATGATGTCCAGGTAGAAGCCGCCCAGGGTGGCTTCGCAGAAGTTGTACACCTTCTGGTAAATCCGCAGGAAGGCATAGTTGCCGTAGTCTTCGTGCAGTTCGTTCTGCAGTTGCAGGGCACGGTCGACCATCCAGCGGTCCAGGGCGATCATGTCTTCCGGCGCTACCATGTGCTGTTCCGGATCAAACCCGGTCAGGTTGCTGAGCAGGAAGCGGGCGGTGTTACGGATACGGCGGTAACCGTCTGCCGTCTGGCGCAGGATGTCCTTTGATACGGTCATCTCGCCGCTGTAGTCCGTGGCGGATACCCACAAGCGCAGGATGTCGGCACCCAGTTCGTTCATCACTTCCTGGGGGGCGATCACGTTGCCCATGGATTTGGACATCTTGTGGCCCTTGCCGTCCACGGTGAAGCCGTGGGTGAGCACCTGCTTGTAAGGGGCCACGCCGTTCATGGCGATGGAGGTTTTCAGGGACGACTGGAACCAGCCACGATGCTGGTCAGAGCCTTCCAGGTACATATCGGCCGGGAACTGGCCCAGCTCTTCACGTACCCGCAGTACCGAATCGTGGGTGACGCCGGAATCGAACCATACGTCCAGGGTATCCAGGACTTTTTCGTACTGATCGGCGTCAGCACCCAGCAGTTCGTTCTGGTCGATGTCGTACCAGGCGTCGATGCCGCCGGTTTCCACCGCCTCGGCCACTTTCTCGATCAGCGCCTGGGTGTTCGGGTGCAGCTCCTGGGTTTCCTTATGGATAAACAGCGTGATCGGCACGCCCCAGGTGCGCTGACGGGAGATACACCAGTCCGGGCTCTGCTCAAACATGGCTTCAATACGGTTCTGGCCCCAGCCCGGAACCCAGCGGATGCCCTTGATGGCTTCCAGGGCGTCGGCGCGCAGGTTGAGCTTGTCCATGCTGATGAACCACTGGGGGGTGGCCCGGTAGATCAGCGGGGTCTTGGTACGCCAGCAGTGCGGGTAGCTGTGGCGGAATTTCTCGGCCCGCACCAGCTTGCCTTCACGCTCCAGCGCGGCACAAACCGGCTCGTCAGCCTTGTATACGTGTACACCGGCAAATTCGCCAGCGGCTTCGGTGTAGGTGCCGTCGGCTTTTACCAGGTTGATGGTGCCAATGCCGTAGGCCTTGCCTACTTCAAAGTCTTCCATACCATGGTCCGGCGCGGTGTGTACGGCACCGGTACCGGCGTCCAGGGATACATGATCACCCAGCAGCACCGGCACCTGCTTGTCGTACACCGGGTGGTGTAACAGCTGGTTTTCCAGGGCAGAACCGGCCACGTTGGCCAGCACCTTGTAGTCTTCCACGCCCCAGCGAGCCATGATGCCCTGCACCATGTCGGTGGCCAGGATCATGCGCTCGGCGCCGTGGCCCACATCTACCTGTACCAGTGCGTATTCGATATCGGCACCGATAGACACCGCCTGGTTGGCGGGGATGGTCCAGGGGGTGGTGGTCCAGATCACCAGGGAAACATCGCCCTCGCCTTCACTGGTTCCGAAGGTTTTCAGCACGGCGTCCTGGTCGACGGCGGTAAAACGCACGTCGATCTGGGTAGAGGTTTTGTCCTGGTATTCAACTTCGGCTTCTGCCAGTGCGGACTGACCAACCACACTCCAGTAAACCGGCTTGAATCCACGCACCAGGTGGCCCTTGGCCACGATCTTGCCCAGCGCCCGCACGATGCCCGCTTCTACTTTCGGGTCCATGGTCAGGTAGGGCTTGTCCCACTCACCCATCACGCCCAGGCGGATAAAGTCGGCTTTCTGGCCTTCGATCTGCTTGGTGGCGTAATCGCGACAGGCCTGGCGGAAGGTTTTGTAGTCCACCTTCACACCGGCTTTGCCGATTTCCTGCTCTACCTTGTGTTCGATGGGCAGGCCGTGGCAATCCCAGCCGGGCACGTAGGGCGCGTCAAAGCCCATAAAGCTGCGGGATTTCACGATCATGTCTTTCAGGATCTTGTTGACCGCATGCCCGATGTGAATGCTGCCGTTGGCGTAGGGAGGGCCATCGTGCAGGATGAACTTTTCCCGGCCTTCGCGCTGCTTGCGCAGGTTGCCGTATACGTTCAGGTCCTGCCAGTGCTTGAGCATGTCCGGCTCGCGCTTGGCCAGGTTACCGCGCATGGGAAACGCGGTTTCCGGCAGATTCAGGGTATGCTTGTAGTCGCTCATGTCTTTGTGCGTACTCTTGGTTGGTCAGTTGAATCAGGTTTCCGGCGTGGCGGGGTTATCCGCCAACCAGGCCCGGGCGTTGTCGAAATCCCGGGCGATCTGTTGGCGGAGTTCGTCAACAGAGTCGAATTTCACTTCGTCCCGCAGGCCATGGCGGAACACGACTTCCAGATGCTGGCCATAAAGTGTGCCAGCAAAGTCAAACAGGTGCACTTCCAGCGACGGACGCTTGCCGTCGACCGTGGGGCGCAGGCCGATGTTGGCGACACCATCGCACCATTCGCCGGTTTCCAGACGGGCCCGCACCACGTAAACGCCCCGCAGTGCCGGCATCTGGTTCAGCAAAATATTGGCGGTGGGCGCGTTGAGTTGCCGGCCCAACTGGCGGCCATAAACGATGCGGCCATGGATGCGGTAAGGATTCCCAAGCAGGCGCTCGGCCTCTTCCAGGCCATTCACATTCAGGGCATTGCGCACCCGGGTACTGCTGACACGCTCGCCATCAACGGTCACTGTACGGGTGTTCTCCACCGTAAAGCCCCGCTCCTGCCCCACGCTTTGCAGCAGTTTGAAATCGCCGGCCCGGTCGCAACCGAAGCGGAAGTCGTCACCCACCACCAGGTGACGAACACCCAGGCCGCTGACCAGTACATCTTCAATAAAGCCCATACCGGAATAGCTGCGGAAGGTTTCATCAAAGCGGATGCACAGCACCACATCCACGCCTTCGGCCAGCAGGGCCTCGAATTTCTGGCGGAATGGCATCAGCCGGGGCGGTGCTTCATCGCCCTGGAAGAATTCCCGGGGCTGCGGCTCGAAAATCATCACCACCGACGGCACGCCCAGCTGAGAAGCTTTCTGTTTGACCTGATCGATAATGGTTTTATGGCCCAGATGCACGCCATCGAAGTTGCCGATGGTGGCCACGCAGCCGCCGGCCAGCGGGGAACCCGCTTGCCCGGACAGGCGCTTAAGATTGGTCAGGCCTCGAATCAGACGCATGTACTGCGAACCTTAACTTGCCAGCTGGCTTTTTGGCGCACCGGCCCGAGAGGCGATACGCTGGTGAGAAAACGCGCGATTATACCCCATGCAGGGGTATGGTAGAAATCTTGCGGCGGCTTACTTCTGGCGGAATTGGCGAACCCGCACGCCCACCAGCGCCAGCGCCACGAAATAGGCCCCAACTCCGGCCACCACCAGAATGCCCATATCGGTTGCCCGCTGCAGGCCGCTGGCCGCCAGCCAGTCGGCTACCGGCACATTCAGCCAGAGCACCACGCCAGCCAGGGCGGCATTGGCCACGGCCAGCTGCACCAGGAACCTGGGCCAGCCGGGCTGGCTTTTCCAGGCGCCTTCCTTGCGCAGCCCACGCCAGAGCAGATAACCATTCAACCAGGCCGACATGGACGTAGCCAGCGCCAGCCCGGCATGGGCCAGGGGCACGATTAACGCCAGGTTGAAAGCCATATTGGCCACCATGGCGATCACCCCGATCTTGACCGGGGTTTTGGTGTCTTCCCGGGAGAAAAAGCCCGGCGCCAGCACCTTGATCAGCATGAATGCCAGCAAGCCGGCGGAATAAGCCCGCAGACTCTGGGCGGACATCGCCACATCCCGGTCGGTCACTTCGCCGTAATGGAACAGGGTGGCAATCAACGGCTCCGCCAGCAGGGCCAGTGCCACGGCCGCCGGAAGGCCGATCAACAGAACGGCCCGCACGGCCCAGTCCAGGGTTGCAGCAAACTGGTCTTCCGAAGCCGCCGCGTGCTTGCGGGACAAGCTGGGCAGAATGACCGTGGCGATGGCAATACCGAATACACCCAGCGGCAGCTCAGACAACCGGTCTGAGTAATACAGCCAGGACACGCTGCCGGTTTGCAGGAACGACGCCAGCACCGTGTCCAGCAACAGGTTGATCTGGCTGACCGACACGCCGAACAACGCCGGGGCCATCAACTTGAGAATCCGGCTGACACCCTCGTGTTTGTAGTCCACCCGGGGCCTTGGCAGCAGGCCCAGGCGCATCAGGAACGGTAACTGGAAAAACAGCTGCAGGGCACCGGCGATGAAGACACCCCAGGCCAGTGCCATTACCGGCTCATCCATTACCGGAGTCAGGAAAATGGCGGCGGCGATCATGGCCAGGTTCAGCAACACCGGGGTAAACGCAGGTACCGCGAACCGGTCGTAACTGTTCAGAATGCCGCCGGCAAAAGCGGTCAGGGAAATCAGCAACAGGTACGGAAAGGTAATGCGCAGCATGTCGCTGGTAAGGGCGAATTTGACGTCATCATCCAGGAACCCCGGCGCAAACACCGCCGTAAGCACCGGCGCACCCAGCATGGCCACCAGCGTAACCGCCAGCAAGACCAGCCCGAGGGAGCCGGCCACTGCATCCACCAGGCGCTTTACTTCGGAAATATCCTGGCTTTCCCGGTAAGACGACAACACCGGTACAAAGGCCTGGGAAAAGGCCCCTTCCGCGAACAGGCGACGCAGGAAGTTGGGAATCTTGAACGCCACGAAGAAGGCATCGGCCCCGGCACCCGCCCCGAAATAGCGGGCAATCACCATATCCCGCACCAGCCCCAGCACCCGGGACAGCATGGTCATGATGCCGACCACGCCGGATGAGCGCAGCAGGCCTGGCGCTTTCGGGGGCTCTTGAGCGGGTGGCTGTTGTTCTGTTGGTCGGGGTTCCGAAGACATGGTTTGAGCGTCCAGAATACCGGCTTCGGGCCGGGGTGGCGTTTCGGTAATCCACAAGGCGGGGCTTGTTGCGGGCCCGGGCCCCGTGAGACGATGCGGGAGTGTACCACAGGCCTCCGGAGCAGAGGGATTACCGGCGGCTTCGGCCTTGACATTTCGGGCGTTCAGCGGCATAGTTCCGCGTCATTTATTTCGACGCGCTGGTTTTGGCGCGCCCGCGATCTAAACATATTCGATTTTTTAGCAACGAATTTCAGGAGTTTTACGGTGGCAAATTCCCCGCAAGCCAAAAAGCGCGCTCGTCAGAACGAGAAAAACCGCAAGCACAACGCCAGCCTGCGTTCCATGGCACGTACTTACATGAAGAAAGTAGACGCCCAGATCAAAGCTGGCGACTACGAAGGTGCCCAGGCAGCCCTGAAGCAGGCCCAGCCTGTTCTGGACAGCATGGTCAACAAAGGCATCTTCGCCAAGAACAAGGTTGCTCGTCATAAGAGCCGCCTGAACGCCAAGATCAAGGCCCTGAAAGCTGCCTGATCCTTGCGCTCATAAAAAAACCGGCTTCGTGCCGGTTTTTTTGTGCCTGAAATCCGGCTGAAACGCCGGAAAAGCCTAGACCACCACCAGGTTATCCCGGTGAATCATTTCCTCATCGGAAATATAGCCCAGCACTTCCGCAATGCGATCACTTGAGCGGCCGGCGATTGCCCGGGCCTCGTCGGCATCGTAGTTCACCAGCCCCCGGGCAATTTCTTTACCGCTCAGATCTGTGCAGGATACCATCTCGCCCCGGCGGAACTGGCCTGTGACCGCTTTGACACCTACCGGAAGCAGGCTTCTGCCACCCTGACGCAGCACTTTTACCGCGCCGTCATCCAGGGTCAGCTTGCCCCGGGTTTGCAGGTGGCTGGCAATCCACTGTTTGCGGGCGGCCATTCTGCCCTGCTCCGGCAGCAACAGAGTGCCAATCACATCGCCCTGGCGCAGGCGGGCAATGGCGTGCTCGATGCGACCACCCACAATCACGGTAAAGGCACCGGAGCGGGCGGCCAGCCGTGCTGCCCGAAGCTTGGTAAGCATGCCACCACGCCCAAGCGCTCCGGCACCGCCGCCGGCCATAGCATCCAGGTCCCGGTCTTCAGCTTTGCGCTCGGTGACCAGTTCCGCGTCTTCGTGTTTACGGGGGTCTTTATTGAACAGGCCCAGCTGGTCGGTCAGGATGATCAGGCCATCGGCCTCGATCAGGTTGGCCACCAGCGCGCCCAGGGTGTCGTTGTCACCGAAGCGGATTTCGTCGGTTACCACCGTGTCGTTCTCGTTCACGATCGGCACCACGCCGTAATCCAGCAGGGTGCGCAGGGTGCTGCGGCCGTTCAGGTAGCGTTTACGGTCGGAAAGATCGTCGTGGGTGAGCAAAATCTGGGCGGTATGGATGTCGTGGCGCTTAAACTGGGCCTCCCAGGTTTGCACCAGGCCCATCTGGCCGACCGCCGCCGCAGCCTGCAATTCGTGCAGATGCTGGGGCCGGGTTTGCCAGCCCAGGCGACTCATGCCTTCAGCCACCGAACCGGAAGACACCACCACCACTTCGACACCCTCGCCGATCAGTTCGGCGATCTGGTCTACCCACAGCCCCAGGGCTGCCACATCCAACCCTTTTCCGTCATTGGTAAGCAAGGCACTGCCGATCTTGATAACCAGGCGACGGGCCTTTCGGAGCTGGAGGCGTTCACTCATGGTAGCGGTACTGTCTCTTCAGATTGTTACTCGGGGGCGTAGACCACTTCAACGTCGTAATCGTCGTCGTCAAAGTCGTCATCGTCATCGTCTTCACGAGCGGCGCGGCGGGCCTTTCGGTCCGCCTCGATCTTGGCACGGGCCTCTTCATCCATCCGGCGACGGCGGGCCGCTTCCTGCTCGGCGAAGTCCGGGTTCTCGGCTTCGGCTTCCGCCTGTTCTTCAATCCAGCGCATGACTGCCTGAACCAGCGGCTTGGTGCCTTCACCGGTCAATGCAGAAATCCAGAACACCGGGCCATCCCAGCCAAGCTCGTCCACAATGGCCTGGCAGTGCGCTTCGCGGTCTTCTTCCGACACCATGTCCACTTTGTTCAGCACCAGCCAGCGCGGGCGGCTGGCCAGGGTTTCACTGAACTTTTCCAGCTCGTGGGCGATAGCCTTTACCGCTTCAACCGGGGAGGAGCCGTCATAGGGCGCCACATCCACCAGGTGCAACAGCAAGCGGGTACGCACCAGGTGCTTCAGGAATCGGATACCCAGGCCGGCGCCTTCAGCGGCACCTTCAATCAGGCCCGGAATATCGGCAATCACGAAACTCTGGTGCGCCTGCACACTGACCACGCCCAGATTGGGAACCAGCGTGGTGAACGGATAATCCGCCACTTTCGGACGGGCCGCGGAAACAGAGCGGATAAAGGTGGACTTACCGGCATTGGGCAAACCCAGCAAGCCAACATCCGCCAGCACTTTCAGCTCCAGGCGCAGGTTACGCAATTCGCCTTCAGAGCCCTTGGAGGTCTGGCGCGGCGCGCGGTTAACCGATGACTTGAAGCGGGTATTGCCCAGGCCGTGAAAACCGCCCTGTGCCACTTTCAGGCGCTGGCCTTCCTTGGTGAGGTCACCCAGAACTTCGTGGGTGTCCATATCCACCACGGTGGTACCAACCGGTACCGGCAACACCAGGTCTTCGCCCTTGGTGCCGGTGCAGTTGCGGCCGGAGCCGGGCTCGCCGTTCTGGGCCTTGTGTTTGCGCTGGAAGCGGTAATCGATCAGCGTGTTCAGGGCGCTGTCTGCTTCCAGATAGACGGAACCGCCATCCCCGCCGTCGCCGCCGTCCGGGCCGCCTTTCGGCACGTATTTTTCCCGCCTGAAACTCAGGCAGCCATGGCCGCCCTTGCCGGCTTCAACAATGATGGTGGCTTCGTCTACAAATTTCATACGCCAATTGCCTTTGCATAAACTAAAAAGCCCCGCAGCCTCATGGAAGCTTTGCGGGGCTCCGGATTCACCTGAGGGCTGATCAGATCAGCATATCAGGCAAACCCATGGTTCGACAGAACCGGATCGCCGCTGCTTACGCAGCCGGAACGATGCTTACGAACTTGCGGTTCTGCGGGCCTTTGGTTTCGAACTTCACCTGACCTTCCGCTTTCGCGAACAGGGTGTGGTCCTTGCCAATGCCTACGTTGCTGCCAGCGTGGAAACGAGTGCCACGCTGACGGATGATGATGCTGCCTGCAGTTACAGTCTCGCCGCCGTAGCGCTTGACACCAAGTCGTTTAGACTCGGAATCGCGACCGTTACGGGTACTACCTGCTGCCTTTTTATGAGCCATTACCAGCCTCCTTCATTAAGGGGTTATTCGAGGGCTTAGCCCTGGATACCCGTGATCTTTACTTCAGTAAACCACTGACGGTGGCCCTGACGCTTCATGTGATGCTTACGACGACGGAACTTGATGATGTTGATCTTGTCGTGACGACCGTGGCTAACCACTTCAGCGGTAACCTTGGCGCCTTCAACTACCGGAGCGCCAACTTTTACGTCGTCGCCGTTGGCAACCAGAAGAACACGATCGAACTCAACAGAGCCGCCGGTTTCAACTTCCAGCTTTTCCAGCTTCAGAGTTTCGCCTTCCTTTACACGGTGCTGCTTACCACCGCTAACAATAACTGCGTACATTCATAGTCTCCGCGATTGACCCATCCCTGCTCTTATCCACCTGGTTCTAAGGGAAGCGCTCTGGCGACCCTATTGCAGGGAGCGCAGGTTGGGATGAGTTGGGCGCGTGATTGTACGAAAAGCCGCCGGGCAATACAAGCCGGATTCCGGTTCAAGTTGACACTGTAGGCAGCAATACCTAGCATTGCCGCGACCTGCCCGAAAACTCAACGAAAACACCAGCAAGGGACGTTTCAGCCCGATGACAGCCCAGCGTATCCATGACACCGTGGCGGATGACTTCAGCCGCGTTAATGACCTGATTATCAAGCGGCTTGCCTCGGATGTCCCGATGGTGGAAAAAATCGCCCACTATATTATTGAGAGTGGCGGTAAGCGTTTGAGGCCCTTACTGGTTTTGCTGTCCAGCCGGGCCGCGGGCTACGGCCAGGACGACCATCTGAAGCTGGCCGCGGTCATTGAATTCTTGCACACCGCCACCCTGCTGCACGACGACGTTGTGGACACCTCCGACATGCGCCGAGGCCGCAGTACCGCCAACGCCAAGTGGGGCAACGCCCCGAGCGTGCTGGTAGGTGATTTCCTGTATGCCCGGGCCTTCGAGATGATGGTGGAGCTGGAAAGCCTGCCGATCATGAACGTGCTGTCCCACGCCACGGCGGTGATTGCCGAGGGCGAGGTGATGCAGCTGATGAACGTGAAGAACCCGGACCTCACCGAAGAGCAGTACATGGTGGTCATCCATAACAAGACCGCCATGCTGTTCGAAGCATCTTCCCACACCGGCGCACTGCTGGCCGGAGCGGACCCGGAACAGGAAGCCGCCCTGAAAGACTACGGCAAGCACCTGGGCCTGGCATTCCAGCTGGTGGATGACGTACTGGATTACCTGGGCGATGCCGAAGCCATGGGCAAGAACGTGGGCGACGACCTGGCCGAAGGCAAGACCACCCTGCCCCTGATTTACGCCATGGCCAACGGCAACGACGAAGAGCGACAGCTGATTCGCCAGGCTATTCGCAAGGGTGGGCTGGATGACCTGCCGAAGGTTCTGGACATCGTGAAGGCCTCCGGTGCCATTGAATACACCATGGCGAAGGCAAAAGAACAGGCGCAGATCGCGAAAGACCTGCTGGCCTGCCTGCCGGAGTCCGAGCACCGGCAATCACTGGAGCTGCTGACCGAAGTAGCGGTGGCCCGGGTCAGCTGAGTTGCCAGAGCCCCGCGCGCTTACTTCTCAGTAAGCTCAGTTCAAACCATCACGCCCATGCGGCGAACTAAAATCCAGCTCCGGCCCCACCGGCACGATCTGGGTGGGGTTGATGGTGCGCTGGCTCACGTAGTAGTGCTGCTTGATCTGGCGGATGTCCACGGTCTCCGCCACGCCCGGCACCTGATACAGCTCCCGCAAATATCCGGACAGGTTCGGATAATCCCGGATCTGCTGGCGATTGCATTTGAAGTGGCTGTAATACACCGCATCAAACCGGATCAGCGTGGTGAACAGCCGCCAGTCGGCTTCGGTGATCTGGCTGCCAGTGACATAGCGCTGGCTCTCCAGTTTCGCTTCCAGCCAGTCCAGTGAATCAAACAGCGCCTTGTAGGCCTCTTCGTATTTGTCCTGGGCGGTGGCAAAACCGGCCTTGTACACACCGTTGTTGACCGTGTCGTACACCCGCTCGTTTACTGCGTCGATTTCGCTGTGCAGGCTTTCAGGATAAAGGTCCAGCTCGGCATTCACGCCTTCAAGCCCGTTAAAAGCTGAGTTGAACATGCGGATAATTTCCGCTGACTCGTTACTGACAATGGTTTCCCTCTGCTTGTCCCACAGTACCGGCACCGTCACCCGCCCCGAATAATCCGGCGCCGCCCGGGTGTATACCTGATGCATGAACTCTGAGTTGTACAGATGGTCCTGATGCTCCGCATCCCCGGGCCGGAACTCCCAGCCGTTCTCGACCATATCCGGGTGTACCACAGACACACCGATGTGCGACTCCAAACCCTTGAGTTTGCGGAAGATCAAGGTCCGGTGCGCCCAGGGGCAGGCCATGGATACGTACAGGTGATAACGGCCGCTTTCCGCCGCGAAACCACCCTCACCCGCAGGCCCGGCGGAGCCGTCTGGTGTTACCCAGTTACGGAAGCGGGCGGCTTCACGCTCAAACTTGCCGCCGGTTTTGTCGGTGTCGTACCACTGGTCGTGCCATTTGCCGTCTACTAGTAAGCCCATGTGGGACTCCTTGTTTTTGGCCACGGAATCTCGGAAGGACACGGAAAAAGAAAAACTGAACGACTCTTAGCCACGGACACTCACGGACTCACACGGACAAAGAAAAAGAAATCTCTTGGCTTTTCGTCCGTGTGAGTCCGTGAGTGTCCGTGGCAAAAATCAGTTTCTTCTGTTCAGTAATTCTTCCGTGTTCTTTCGTGGATTTCGTGGCAAAGAATTTCTACAACCTGAGGACAGACTAACCCCTGCCCTGCTACGCTGATAGCAAGCATTTCTGGCAAACACTTTCAGATAATTCGAACATGCATACAGCCATCACCATAGACGCACTTAAAGTACTGGACGCCATTGACCGCAAGGGCAGTTTTGCCGGGGCGGCGGGGGAGTTGTTTCGGGTGCCTTCGGCCATCAGTTACACGGTTCAGAAGCTCGAAGAAGATCTCAACGTCAGTATCTTTGACCGTAGCGGCCACAAAGCTGTGCTGACTCCGGCGGGGCGTTACCTTCTGGAGGAAGGACGGTCTTTGCTTGAGGCAGCGGAGAACCTGGCCCATTCCACCCGCCAGGTGGCGGAAGGCTGGGAAACGCGGTTGCGGATCGGGTTTAACTCACTGATGCCGGCAGACTGCCTGTTTCCCGCCATCGAGGCCTTTTACCAGCTGGGCGTGCCGGTGGATGTGCAGATTGTGGAAGAGGTTTTCGCCGGTGCCTGGGATGCTCTGCAAAGCCGGCGCGTGGATATGATTGTGGGTGCAGACCAGCTCAGCAAACCGGCCGGCAGTTTCACCACCAAGGCGCTGGGCGAGGTGCCGTTTGTGTTTGCGGTGGCCGCCAACCATCCGCTGGCAAACGCGAAAGAGCCTCTGGCGGAGGCGGATATTGCCCCCTATCCGGCCGCCGTGGCGGCGGATACTTCCCGTTCACTACCACCCGGCCATGCCGGTATTTTCCGCAGGCAGCGAACGCTTACGGTCAGTAATATTGATCAGAAAATTGCTGTGCAGGAAGCCGGGCTGGGGGTTGGCTGGCTACCGGTACCCCGTATCCGGGAACAGCTTGCCCGTGGCTCGCTGGTTGCCAGGGAAGTGCACGAACCAAGGCCGGCCATTGCCATCCACCTGGCTCGGCACAGCGAAGACAAAGGCAAGGCCCTGATGTGGTTCTGGGATTACCTGGGCAATGACAACGGCATCCAGAACTGGCTTCAGCCGGAATAAATACCGGGCAGCCAGGCCAACCGGCAGCCCGGGTGTTTGCGATATACTCGGCCACCCGTATCGTTAAAAGTGACACACAAGGGAGTGCGCTCAATGCGTCAGCTGTCGGAACTGGATGCCTCGTTCCTGTACCTGGAGTCGGAAACCACGCCCATGCATATTGGCGGCGTGTATCTGTTCGACGCCAGCGACCTGCAATACCCCCTGGCATTCAGCACCTTTGTCGCGTATCTGCGCAGCCGCCTGCACGTGGTTCCCCTGTTCCGGCAGAAGCTCAAGGAAATCCCCCTGCGCCTGGGGCGCCCCTACTGGATTGATGACCCGGATTTCAGCATCGAGCGGCACCTGGCCTATGTGAACCTGGGCGAACACGGCAAGCAGTCGAGCCTGATGTCGCTGGCCTCCAAAATCCTGGAAGAACCCCTGAAACGGGACCGCCCGCTGTGGCACATCACCTTCGTGGATGGCTTCAAGCTGGACGACCGGGAAGGCGAGAAAGAAGGCTTTGCCCTGATCGTAAAGCTGCACCACGCGGCTATCGATGCCTTCAGTGGCGAGGAAATCATGGGCAAGCTGCTGGAATACACGCCAGAGCCGCGCGCCATTCCCCAGCCCCGGCCCTGGCTGCCCCGGCCGGAACCGTCTGAAGAACGGGTATTTCTGCAGGCCGGCGCCAATATGCTGAAAACCCCGATGCAGTTTGCCTCGCTGGCTTACAATGCCGCCGAAGTCACCGCTCGCGGGCTCGTCCACAGGCAGCTTCGCAAGCTGCCCTTGCCGCTACCCCTGTTCACCGCACCCCACAGCCCGTTTAACCGGCAGATCACCGCCAACCGGCGGCTGGTTTCCACCCAGGTAAGTCTGTCCCGGCTGAAAGCCATCAAATCCAGCCTGGCTGACGTAACCCTGAACGATGTGGTTCTGGGCCTGTGTGCCGAAATCCTGCGCCGCTACCTGCTTGTGCAGGATAACGGCACCGACCGCTCACTGGTCGCCATGACACCCATCTCCGTGCGCTCCAGCAGTCTGCGACGGGCTACCGGCAACCAGATGTCTGCCATGCTGCTGGACCTGGCCACCACCGAGCCCAACCCGGCAGCGCGGATTCGCCGCATTCATCGCAACGCGGTGGATTCGGAACCCTACCGCGAAGCCATTGCCGCCGACCGGCTCACCGAACTGCTGCCCTCTACCCTGCTGGCGCTCTCGGCCCGGCTGTATTCGGAACTGCAGGTGGCCCAGCGCTACCAGCCCCTGTTCAACCTGCCCATTACCAATGTGCCTGGCCCACAGGTACCACTGTTCCTGCAAGGCGCCAGGCTGGTACAGCAGTTCAACAGTGCGCCGCTGTTCGACAGCATGGGGTTGGTGATTGTTGCGGTGAGTTATCAGGGCCAGCTGACCCTCAACTTCACTCTGTGCCCGGATGTCGTCGCGGATGGCGATGCATTTAAAGCGTTAACCGAGGAAAGCCTGGCCAGCATGGAAGAGGCGGTCGCCTCACTGGGCCCGGATGAAGGTAACGAGTTGCCGGCAAGCGGCAGCCAGAGCCTGACCGACGAACTGATGAACTACATGGAAGGTTTTCTGAAGAGTGGTCTGAAGCGCTTCAAACGCTAATGCAAAGGCCGGGCACTGTGCCCGGCCTTTTGCAGGTTTATTCGAACGCCCAGCGCAGGAACTCGCGCTTTTCTTCTTCAGTGGCGTCGCCCCACAGGGACTTCATACGGTCCAGCGTTGATCCGGATTGCGCATCACCGCTCACGCCAGTACCCGGCGGGATCACCCTGCCAGGTATCAATGCGCGCAAGGGAGGAAGCGCAGCCCACCAGGGTAACGCTGAGCATTAAAACCACCAGCTTGAAAAACCCGCGAACGTGACACATACTCATTTAGCTCCTTTTCCATAGGACGGCCCTTCAGTGGGCCAGGACACGTGACTGACAACTGCCAAGCATTCTGAACATACCCGGGGCTCAGGGAAAGAACGTCAAACCTTAAACTGCGCAATCAAAGCTCGGGAGGTTACCATGGACACCCAGCGAAGAACCGGAGAAGACGGACCACCACCCTTTCGCAGCAGCCGATTTTTCTGTGTTGGCAGCAAGTGGTATTTCACCACCCGGGAAGGCTTTGACAGCGGCCCCTTCGCCACCCGTGAGCGAGCGGAAATCGGGCTGAAGCGGTTCCTGCACGTGGTGCGTATGCTGCCAGACGAGCCGCAGCTGCACTGAACAGCCAGCGGCACCGTTACACGATATAGGGCATCACCCAGGTGTCGATTCCCCACAGGCAGGCCAGCGCCATGATGCCTGCCACGACGTCATCCACCATAATTCCCAGCCCGCCGGGTAGCCGGGCATCCAGCCAGTTTATAGGCCAGGGCTTGAGCACATCAAAGAAGCGGAACAGCATGAACGCCATCAGCACGCCGTAAATCTGGTCCGGGAACAGCCCCAGGACAATCCACATGCCCACAAACTCGTCCCATACAATGCCACTGTGGTCGTGCACTTTCAGGTCGTCGGCGGTTTTACCGCACAACCAGATCCCCGCCAGAAATGCAGCCAATACCACCAGCCAGTAGGCCATCGGTGGCAACCAGGCGAAGGCATACCACACAGGAATAGCGGCCAGGCTACCCCAGGTGCCAGGCGCTTTCGGCGCAGCACCACTGCCAAAGCCGAAGGCCAGAAAATGCACCGGATGGCGCAGAAAGCCCGGCGGCAGTATGGCGGCCGGAGCATCCGGTTCATGCATCAAGTTATCGTCTGTCAATCAGACCTCCCGAAATGGTCATATCCCTGGGTTTGGTAGCCGGCGGGCGCGCCTGCTAACGTCAGCCCAGGCTCCGGCACAATCCGGCCGATCACCGTCAGTTGTTCACGGACTGGCGCAGGCAGCGCGGCCAGTGCTTCCGGGGCGATGATCAGGCACAGCTGGTAGTCGTCACCGGCGGTCAGGGCCAGGTCCAGCGCCCGCACTCCCTGCAACTGCCTGAGCTCTTCCGACATCGGAATACTGGCCACATCCAGTTCGGCGCCCACACCAGACGCATCCAGAATGTGCTGTAAGTCTGCCAGCAGGCCGTCAGAAATATCGATAGCGGCACTGGCCTTACCAGCCAGGCTTGCCCCGAGTTTCAGTTGGGGTTGCGGGCTATGGTAACTGGCCAGCAGGGCTTTTTGCCGTGCGCCCGGTTCCGGATCCTCAAGATAGTCCAGCGCAGCACCGGCATTGCCCAGCGGGCCGGTTACGCATACCCGGTCACCCTCTCGGGCGCCGGAGCGCAACAAAGCCTGGCCGGCCTTTACGGTGCCATGAACCTGGATGGTGATCGTTAACGGGCCTCGGGTGGTGTCACCGCCGGCCAGGGTAATACCGAACGCCTGGCTGGCCCGGGACAGCCCTTCGGCAAAGCCCGCCAGCCAGTCGGAATCTGCTTCCGGCAGGCTCAGGGCCAGGGTAAAGCAGACAGGCTCGGCGCCCATGGCCGCCAGGTCACTGACGGCTACTGCCAGTGACCGCCAACCAAGGTGGGAAGGAGCATAGTGAGGGGGAAAGTGGACACCCTCTACCAGGGTATCCACTGAAAACACCAGGTCCCGGCCCGGCGGCACCCGCTGGATGGCGCAGTCATCGCCGGGGCCAAGCACAAGCTGATCGTTCCTGGCGTTGCTTGCCAGCGGCTGGAAATACTGCCGGATCAGCTCGAATTCACCCATGAATCAGCGTGGACGGGTTTCGGCCAGCCGCAGGCGGCGGCTCAGTTTGTCCAGCACACTGTTCACGAACTTGTGGCCTTCAGTACCGCCAAAGCGCTTGGCCATTTCGATACCTTCGTTGATCACCACTTTATAGGGCACATCAATACGGCATTTCAGCTCGTAGGCACCCAGGCGCACGATGGCCAGTTCAACCGGATCCACTTCTTTCAGGGGACGGTCGAGGAACGGCTCGATCAGCCTGTCCAGTTCGGCCTGCTCCCGGTGTACGCCCCGCAGCAGGTCGCGGAAGTACATGATATCCACCTTGCTCATGTCGTTATCAACCATGAACTCGGCTTCAATATCAGAGATCGGAGACTTGCTGAAGTGCCGCTGATACAGGCCCTGCATAGCAAGGGCCCGCGCCCGGCGGCGGTCGCCGGCTTTTGGCTGGCTGGTTTTCCCCGGTTGGGGAGAGGTATCACCCGCTTCGCTCATTACTCACCCAACTTTTTGAACAGACTGACCATTTCCAGGGCAGTAATCGCAGCTTCCGCACCTTTGTTACCGGCCTTGGTGCCGGAGCGCTCGATGGCCTGCTCGATGGAATCCACGGTCAGTACACCGAAGGTGACCGGCACGTCGGTTTCCAGGCTGACAGCGCCCAGGCCACTGGAGGCTTCACCGGCTACGTATTCAAAGTGCGGAGTACCACCACGAATCACTGCGCCCAGGGCGATGATGGCGTCGTAGTCGGAGGTTTCCGCCACACGCTTGACCGCCAGCGGCATTTCGTAGGCACCCGGTACGCGGATAATGGTGATGTCGTCATCGGCAATACCGTGGCGGCGCAGGGTATCTACCGCACCTTCCACCAGGCTTTCTACAACAAAGCCGTTAAACCGGCCAACCACCAGCGCGTAACGGCCGCTGCACTGGGTAAAATCACCTTCAATTACTTTGATATCTGCCATCTCGGGCTCCTTCGCGGGCTGCCGGAATCAGGGCGGCAGCCGGGTTGATCATTCGTGGGTATAGGGTACGTATTCCACCACTTCCAGGTCGAAACCGGAGATGGCGGAGAATTTCACCGGCGGGCTCAGCAGGCGCATTTTGCCCACGCCGATGTCGCGCAAAATCTGGGAACCGGTACCCACGGTAAAGTACACACCGGAGCTGCCCTTGCCTGCTGACTTCGGGCCCTGGTCGTAGAATTCCTGGATACGGTCTTCCAGGTTGTAGCTGTCTTCCGCGCTGTTGAGCAGAACCACCACGCCGCGCCCTTCAGTGGCCACTTTTTCAAGGGCATGGTGCAGCGGCCAGCTGCGGGAATCCTTGCGCCGGGCACCCAGCAGGTCGCGCAGGGTGTCGGTAATATGCACCCGCACAAACACCGGCTCATCCGGGCTGATGTCGCCCATCACCATGGCCAGGTGGGTGGCACCCTGAACATTGTCCCGGTAGGTGCGCAACTTGAACACGCCATATTCGGTATCCAGCTCGTGCTCTTCCACACACTCCACGGTTTTCTCGTTCATGGTGCGGTAGTGGATCAGGTCTGCGATGGTGCCGACCTTAAGGCCGTGCTCTTCGGCAAAGCGTTCCAGGTCTTCACGGCGGGCCATGGAGCCATCGTCGTTCATGATCTCGCAGATCACACCGGCTGGCTCGCAACCGGCCAGGGCGGCGAGGTCACAGGAGGCTTCGGTGTGGCCGGCACGGCTCAATACACCGCCGGGATCGGACATCAGCGGGAAGATATGGCCCGGCTGAACCAGGTCAGACGCCTTGGCATCGCGCGCTACGGCAGCCTGTACGGTGCGGGCCCGGTCAGCGGCCGAGATGCCGGTGGTGACGCCTTCACGGGCTTCGATAGACAGCGTGAACTTGGTGCCGAAGCCGGAGGCGTTCTGCTGAACCATCAGCGGCAGGCCCAGCTGTTCGCAACGCTGCCGGGTCATGGGCATGCAGATCAGGCCGCGGCCGAACCTCGCCATAAAGTTGATGGCTTCCGGCGTGCAGTGTTCTGCTGCCATTACCAGGTCGCCTTCGTTTTCGCGGTCTTCGTCGTCCATCAGGATAACCATCTTGCCCTGACGGATATCTTCGATTATCTCTTCAATACTGTTCAGTGCCATACGGTTCCGCACCCTGTCACTCCTGCCCTCACCATTGAAGGCACGGAGGAATGAATTGAATGTTTAGTGGCGGGCCAGGATCAATCGCTGATCCTCTCCTACCTGGCGGCGATCCAGCACCTTCCATTGCACTTTGTCTGCCATGACTTCGATGGGCAGGTGGGCGGTCGGGCGCCCGGTACTGCCCAGAAAAACCGGTGCCTGGTAGAGCCAGAGTTCGTCTACCAGGTTCTCGTTGATAAAGGTGCCTGCCAGTGTCGGGCCGGCCTCTACCAGTAATTCGTTGATGCCCAGCTCACCCAGGGCATCCAGCAACTCGGAGACATCCACGCCGTTGTCTTTCCAGGCCACGCCGGTGAGGCGAACACCCAGTGCCGCCAAATCCTGCGCCGGGCCGGTGGCCAGGGTGGAGCTGGCACAGAACACCTGCACGTTACCACCCCGAAGAATCCGGGCTGTGGACGGTGTACGGGCATCGCGGTCTGCAATCACCCGCAGCGGCTGACGCGACGGATCAGTGGCTTCGCCGATATCGCCCATTTCGTCCCGACGCACGGTCAGGGACGGGTCATCGGCCAAAACCGTACCGACACCTGTCAGAATAGCATCACTCATGGCCCGCAGCCTTTGCACGTCTTGCCGCGCCTCGGGCCCGGTAATCCACTGGCTTTCACCGGAAGCCATAGCGGTGCGGCCATCCAGGCTCGCGGCCATCTTAAGCCGTACCCAGGGCCGTCCGGTGCGCATGCGTTTCATGAAACCCGGATTCAGGCGGGCGGCTTCATCCCCCATCAGGCCTTCAGTAACCCGGATACCGGCGTCCCGCAGCATATCCAGCCCCCGGCCAGACACCGAGGGATTGGGGTCTGTCGTTGCCGCAAACACCTGGGCAACTCCGGCCTCTATCAGAGCCTTCGCACAGGGCGGCGTGCGGCCGTAGTGGCTGCAGGGCTCAAGGGTAACGTAGGCCGTAGCGCCCCGGGCTTCATACCCGGCCTGGCTCAGGGCCCGCACTTCCGCATGGGCCTCGCCGGCTCGCTCGTGCCAGCCTTCACCAACAATCCGGTTACCCCTGGCGATCACGCAGCCAACCCTGGGGTTCGGATGGGTGGAATAACGGCCGCGCCAGGCCAGCTGGATGGCCCGGGCCATCATTGCCCGGTCACGGTCTGAAATCATTCTTTGCCTTTGTCTGACTGGTTATCCGCCAGCACACGGGCAACATCCACGGCGGCATCGCTATTACCCTGAGACAAGCGCTCGATTTCTTCCTTGAACTCGTTGATGTCCTGAAAGCTGCGATACACCGAGGCAAAGCGTACATAGGCCACTTTGTCGAGCTGGCGCAGTTCAGTCATTACCTCTTCGCCCAGCTGCATGGATTTTACTTCACGCTCGCCGGTGGCTCTCAGGCGGTATTTGATCCGGTTCAGGGCGGCATCGATCTGCTCGATGCTCACCGGCCGTTTTTCCAGTGCCTTCATCAGCCCTGCCCGCAGTTTTTCTTCATCAAAGGGCTGACGGGTGCCGTCCTGCTTGACCACCCGGGGCATCACCAGTTCGGCGGTTTCAAAGGTGGTAAAACGCTCGTGGCAGGACAAGCACTCCCTGCGGCGGCGCACCTGGTCGCCCTCGGCCACCAGGCGCGAATCAATCACCTTGGTATCGGCTTCACCACAGAAAGGACAATGCATAATTCACAGGCTCCGGAAAGGAAGAACCCGGATGGTCCTTGCGGAGCACCCGGGCAGGCACATTACCGTGCGTTTCAGCCGTAAACCGGGAAGCGGGCACACACCGCTTCAACCTGTTCACGTACTCGGCTGATGACGGCGTCGTCTTCAAGGTTGTCGAGGATGTCGCACATCCAGCCGGCCAGGTCACGGCACTCCTGCTCACCAAAGCCGCGAGTGGTAACCGCCGGGGTACCGATACGCAGGCCGGAGGTCACGAACGGCGAACGCGGGTCGTTCGGAACGGCGTTCTTGTTCACGGTGATGTGAGCGCGGCCGAGGGCTGCGTCTGCATCTTTACCGGTGATGTCCTGCTTGATCAGGCTGACCAGGAACAGGTGGTTCTTGGTGCCACCGGAAACCACGTCAAAACCGCGCTCAACAAACACCTCGGCCATGGCGCTGGCGTTGGTCACCACCTGCTGCTGGTAGGCCTTGAAGTCATCGCTCATGGCTTCTTTGAAGCAGATGGCCTTGGCCGCGATAACGTGCATCAGCGGGCCACCCTGACCGCCGGGGAAGACAGCGGAGTTCAGTTTCTTGTGCAGATCTTCGTCGTCACACGCCAGAATCAAGCCGCCACGGGGGCCGCGCAGCGTTTTGTGGGTGGTGGTGGTGACCACGTGGGCGTGCGGCATAGGATCCGGGTACACGCCGGCGGCAACCAGGCCGGCTACGTGGGCCATGTCGACAAACAGGTATGCGCCCACCTTGTCGGCAATGGCTCGGAACCGGGCAAAATCCAGCTCCTGGGAATAGGCGGAGAAGCCAGCGATGATCATCTTCGGCTTGTTCTCAACGGCCAGGGCTTCCAATTCGTCGTAATCGATCAGGCCGGTTTCCGGGTTCAGGCCGTACTGAACGGCGTGGTAGATCTTGCCGGAGAAGTTCACGCTGGCACCGTGGGTCAGGTGACCACCGTGGGCCAGGCTCATGCCCAGAACGGTGTCGCCGGGCTTGAGCAGCGCCATGAACACGGCGGAGTTAGCCTGGGAACCGGAGTGCGGCTGCACGTTGGCGTAGGCGGCACCAAACAGTTCCTTGGCACGGTCAATGGCCAGCTGCTCGGCAATATCGACAAACTCGCAACCACCGTAGTAGCGCTTGCCGGGGTAGCCTTCGGCGTACTTGTTGGTCAGCACGCTGCCCTGGGCTTCCATCACCCGCGGGCTGGTGTAGTTTTCGGATGCGATCAGCTCGATGTGCGCTTCCTGACGCTTCTCTTCCGCCTGCATGGCGTTCCACAATGCGTCATCGAATCCGGCGATTTTCATATCACGATTAAACATGGATGTGCTGCCCCTGTCTGTATGCTGGCCCGGCGCTGCCCCTGTGCATGCCGTAACCCCTGAAAATTTGGGCCGCTATTCTATCGCGATTACGGGTTAGAAATCATCCTTTATGCCGTCCGCAGATACCGGCACACCGGAGGCTGTCAATTGCTATCGCGGAACGCTTTAGATACCTTACCCGGTTATTGTTCTCAGGTACCGACGTCCGTGGTATCGGCCTTCGGGGTGAGCGATCCGGGATACGCTGTAAATACGTCCCTGTACGCTCGACAAAATCATCCCTGATTTTGACGATCCCGGATCGCTCACCCCGAAGTCCTCGATCAGTCGCCTGACGTGCTTTCATTTTTCAAGCTACTGCCTGTTTGATAAAAGGAATATGCCAAAATGGCTCAATACGTATACACCATGAACCGCGTGGGCAAGGTGGTACCACCCAAGCGGGAGATTCTGAAAGACATTTCTCTGAGCTTCTTCCCTGGCGCCAAAATCGGCGTGCTCGGTCTGAACGGCGCCGGTAAATCCACCCTGCTGCGTATTATGGCGGGCGTGGACCAGGACTACATCGGTGAGGCCCGGCCACAGCCCGGCATCAATGTGGGCTACCTGCCGCAGGAGCCGGAGCTGGACGAAGAGAAGACCGTAAAGGAAATCGTGGACGAGTCTGTCGCCCATGTTCACAACGCCCTGGCTGAATTGGACAAGGTTTACGCCGCCTACGCCGAGCCGGATGCCGACTTTGACGAGCTGGCCAAGAAACAGGGCGAGCTGGAAGCGATCATCCAGGCCACCGACGGCCACGACATCGAACGCAAGATGGAAGTGGCCGCCGACGCCCTGCGCCTGCCGGCCTGGGACCAGAAGGTAAAAGTACTGTCCGGTGGTGAGCGCCGCCGCGTGGCCCTGTGCCGCCTGCTGCTGTCCGGCCCGGACATGCTGCTGCTGGACGAGCCCACCAACCACCTGGATGCCGAATCCGTGGCCTGGCTGGAGCGCTTCCTGCACGATTACGACGGCACCGTGGTTGCCATCACCCACGACCGTTACTTCCTGGACAACGTAGCCGGCTGGATCCTGGAACTGGACCGTGGCCAGGGCATTCCGTTCGAAGGCAACTACAGCCAGTGGCTGGAGAACAAAGAGAAGCGCCTGGAGATGGAATCCAAGCAGGAAGCTGCTCACCAGAAGGCCATCAAACAGGAACTGGAGTGGGTTCGCTCCAACGCCAAGGGCCGCCAGTCCAAGAGCAAGGCCCGCATGGCCCGCTTCGAGGAAATGAGCTCCCAGGAATTCCAGAAGCGCAACGAAACCAACGAACTGTACATCCCGCCCGGACCTCGCCTGGGCGACAAGGTGATCGAAGTAGACGGCATCAGCAAGGCCTTCGGTGACCGCCTGCTGTATGAAAACGTCTCACTCAACGTACCGGCCGGTGCCATTGTCGGCATCATCGGCGGTAACGGCGCCGGTAAATCCACCCTGTTCAAGATGATCGCGGGCATGGACAAGCCGGACTCCGGCACCATCACCGTGGGCGAAACCGTGGAACTGGCCTATGTCGACCAGATGCGCGACCTGGACGGCAGCAAGACCGTGTGGGAAGAGCTTTCCGACGGCCAGGACATCATCAAGGTAGGCAACTACGAGACCCCGTCCCGCGCCTACGTGGGCCGCTTCAACTTCAAGGGCACCGACCAGCAGAAGCGGGTGGGCGACCTGTCCGGTGGTGAGCGCAACCGCCTGCACCTGGCCAAGCTGCTGAAACAGGGCGGCAACGTATTGCTGCTGGACGAACCCACCAACGACCTGGACGTGGAAACCCTGCGCGCCCTGGAAGAAGCGTTGCTGAATTTCCCGGGCTCCGCCCTGGTAATCTCGCACGACCGCTGGTTCCTGGACCGCGTGGCCACCCACATCCTGGCGTTTGAAGACGACGGCGAAGTGGTCTACTTCGAAGGTAACTTCACTGACTACGATGCCGACTTCAAGAAGCGCAAAGGGGATTCTGCCATGCAGCCCAAGCGCATGAAGTACAAGAAGCTGGCCTGATGGCAAAAGCAAAAACCTCCTATGTCTGCACCGAATGCGGTGCAGACTACTCCAAGTGGCAGGGCCAGTGCACGGCCTGCCACGAATGGAACACCATCAGCGAAGTACGCGGCATATCAGGCCCCGGCAAGGGTGCCCGCAGCGCCCGGTTTGAGGGCTACGCCGGCAGCTTGTCTGCCGTCAAAAGCCTGGACGAAGTCAGCCTGGCCGAACAGGCCCGCATCAGCACCGGCATGCAGGAATTCGACCGGGTACTGGGCGGCGGTCTTGTGGAAGGCTCTGCCGTACTCATGGGTGGCCACCCGGGCGCAGGTAAAAGTACCCTGCTGCTGCAGGCAGTATGTCAGCTCGCCGCCCAGCACCCTGCCCTGTACGTAACCGGTGAGGAATCCCTGCAACAGGTGGCCATGCGCGCCAAGCGGCTGGGCCTGCCCACCAAAGACCTGAAAATGCTCTCGGAAACCTCCGTGGAACGCCTGCTGCAGGTAGCCGAAGCGGAAAAACCCCGCATCCTGGTGATCGACAGTATCCAGGTAATGCACGTGGCGGAAATCGAATCCGCCCCCGGCTCGGTCTCCCAGGTACGCGAGAGTGCGGCGTTCCTCACCCGCTTTGCCAAGCAGACCGGCACGATTCTGCTGCTGGTCGGCCACGTCACCAAAGACGGCAGCCTGGCCGGCCCGAAAGTGCTGGAGCACATGATCGACTGCTCCATCCTGCTGGAAGGCTCCAGCGACAGCCGTTACCGCACTCTGCGGGGCATCAAGAACCGCTTCGGCGCGGTAAACGAGCTGGGCGTATTCGCCATGCTAGAACAGGGCCTGAAGGAAGTAAAAAACCCCAGCGCCATCTTCCTGAACCGGGGCGAAGAAGCCGCGCCGGGCAGTGTGGTGATGGTGGTGTGGGAAGGCACACGGCCAATGCTGGTGGAGATTCAGGCGCTGGTGGACATGGCCCAGGGCAGCTACCCGAGGCGAGTGGCAGTGGGCACAGACCAGAACCGGCTAGCGATGCTGCTCGCCGTACTGCACCGCCATGGCGGGATGCATGTGGCGGATCAGGATGTGTTCGTAAACGTGGTGGGTGGCGTAAAGGTCAACGAAACGAGTGCGGACCTGGCGCTGCTTGCAGCGGTGGTTTCATCCTTCCGCAACCGGGCTTTGCCGCAGGATCTGGTAATCTTCGGAGAAGTGGGGCTGTCCGGCGAAATCCGCCCGGTGCCAAGCGGTCAGGAACGCATCTACGAAGCCGCCAAGCACGGCTTTACGCGGGCGTTGGTACCGAAAGGCAACGCACCTCGCAAGCCTGTGGAAGGCATGAAAGTCATCCCGGTAACCAAGCTATCGGATGCCCTTTCAGCGCTAGAGGAGCTTTAGAGCTTTGGCCCCAGCCTTTAACTAATGGAGCACTGGGGCAGTATCAGAGAGCCTTTCCAAAAACCGCTACAAGCACATCCATGTGCGCTTCTCTCCGGCCATCCATGGCCTACGAAATTTTTGGAAAGGCTCTCTGATACTGCCCCACCCAACATTGTGCATAGCGCAAAAGCATTAACCTATCAGTTTGGCGAAATCCCGCTCTAACAGAGCCAGGTCCCCCAACTTACTGGCCACCAATCGTTCCAGGTTTTCAGTGCTTTCCACATCAATATAATCACACCGAAAACCCAGGCGCTCATCATCCGTGTGCCTCAGCTCAACGGCCATAACAATGCCAGTCGCATGGTCGTCTACGTGAATCACCACCTCAAACGGCTTGTTATACGGCAAGGCCTCACCTTCCGGGCGCCTGACCATCACCCCACCGAAAGAAATATCCAGCACCTCAGACGACCACACCTGGTCTTCACAAAACAAGTCACAGGGGGCCCCGAACTCCATTCGGCTGAATTTACGTTTCTCTTTGTTTGACGGTGCCAAGGCAAAACTCCTGATCGGTTGGCTCTGTTTTGACTATAGACCCGACACAAACAGAAGCACAACAAGCCAAAGGTATCTGATGGCGTCAACAATCGTTAATCAGGGAAGAGTAAAGGACTATCACTGGGGGTTCGAAAGCAAGGAGGCGGGCAGGCCTCCAAAAAATTTCGTAGGCCATGGATGGCCGGAGAGAAGCGCACATGGATGTGCTCGTAGCGGTTTTTTGGAGGCCTGCCCGCCTCCTTGCCTCCCGCAAAACCAGAAGGTTAGCGGAACGCAGGCACCAAACCTGGCTTACCGGTGATACTCGGCACTCAATTCGACAACGGCATTAATAAACGCCCCGGCATGCTCCGGATCCACATCCGGGGTAATACCATGCCCCAGGTTGAAGATATGCCCGGAGCCGGAACCATAGCGGGACAGGATATCTGCCACTTCCTGCCGGATGCGCTCTTTCGGCGCATACAGCATGGCCGGGTCCATGTTGCCCTGCAGGGCAACCTTGTCACCCACACGGGCGCGGGCGTTGCCGATGTCGGTGGTCCAGTCCAGGCCAACGGCATCGCAGCCGGAATCGGCGATGGACTCCAGCCACTGGCCGCCGTTCTTGGTGAACAGAATCACCGGCACGCGACGACCTTCGCTTTCGCGGATCAGGCCGGCGACGATTTTCCTCATGTAACGCAGGGAGAATTCTTCGTAGGCCCAGCTGCTCAGCACGCCGCCCCAGGTGTCGAAAATCTGCACCGCCTGAGCGCCGGCCTTGATCTGGCCGTTCAGGTAATCGATAACGGCATCCGCCAGGTGGTCCAGCAAGCGGTGCATCACTTCCGGCTGGCCGTACATCAGCTTCTTGGCTTCTGAGAAGGTCTTCGAGGAGCCACCTTCAATCATATAGGTCGCCAGGGTCCAGGGGCTGCCGGAGAAACCGATCAGCGGTACCCGGCCGTTCAGTTCACGGCGGATGGTGGAGACCGCGTTCATCACGTAGTCCAGGTCGGACTCGGCATCCATTTTCGGCAGCGCGTCTACGTCTGCTTCAGAACGAATCACCTTCCGGAATTTCGGACCTTCTCCGGTTTCGAAGTACAGGCCCAGCCCCAGCGCATCGGGAATGGTCAGGATATCGGAGAACAGGATGGCGGCATCCAGCGGGTAGCGTTCCAGCGGCTGCAGGGTCACTTCACAGGCCAGCGGGGTGTTCTTGCACAGGCTGAGGAAGTCGCCGGCCTTGGCCCGGGTTGCGCGGTATTCCGGCAGGTAACGGCCGGCCTGGCGCATCATCCACACCGGGGTGCGGTCTACGGGCTGGCGCATGAGGGCGCGCAGGAAGCGATCGTTCTTCAGCTCAGTCATAATTCCAGTCTTCTCGTCGGTAAATGGTCAGAGACAATGGGAAGCAATGATACCCCGTTTGCGCCAATAAAAAAGGGCGGCTTTCCACTAGAAAGCCGCCCTTCTGACACCGGTCAAGCCGTTAATCAGACATCCAGGTAATCCAGGATGCCTTCTGCTGCCTGACGGCCTTCCCAGATGGCGGTCACCACCAGGTCAGAACCGCGCACCATATCGCCACCGGCGAAGATTTTCGGGTTACTGGTCTGGAACGGAAATTCCGACTGCTCCGGCGCGGTTACCCGGCCGGAGTCGTCGGTGTTTACGCCGAACTCGTCAAACCAGGGCGCCGGGCTGGGGCGGAAGCCGAAGGCCACC
Source organism: Marinobacter sp. L-46 (assembly GCF_056859535.1). Taxonomy (NCBI): domain Bacteria; kingdom Pseudomonadati; phylum Pseudomonadota; class Gammaproteobacteria; order Pseudomonadales; family Marinobacteraceae; genus Marinobacter; species Marinobacter sp. L-46. The sequence continues at coordinate 91,265 of NZ_JBSXOP010000087.1, read as the reverse complement.
AGCACCGCGTCTGCCGGGATGATTTCCTCGCTGCCGGGCACCACTTCCGGACGGCGGCGTCCGTTTTCATCCGGGGCGCCCAGCTCGGTGGTGACCACTTTCACGCCTTCCACCTTGCCGTTACCCACGATTTCAACGGGTTGGCGGTTGAACAGGAACTTCACGCCTTCTTCCTTGGCGTTGGCCACTTCACGGCGCGAACCCGGCATGTTTTCTTCGTCCCGGCGGTAGGCGCAGGTCACGCTTTCCGCCTGCTGGCGAATGGAGGTGCGGTTACAGTCCATGGCGGTATCACCACCGCCGAGCACCACGACATTCTTGTCTTTCATGTCGATGAACTCACTGGGCTTTTGCTCGAAGCCCAGGCGACGGTTCACGTTGGATACCAGGAACGGCAGAGCATCATACACACCGGGCAGGTCTTCGCCCGGGAAGCCGCCCTTCATGTAGGTGTAGGTGCCCATGCCCATGAACACGGCATCAAACTCGTCGATGATCGCCTTCAGCTGAACATCCTTGCCCACCTCGGTATTGAGGCGGAATTCCATGCCCATTTCCTCGAAGACCTGCCGGCGCCGGGCCATCACGGATTTTTCCAGCTTGAACTCGGGGATGCCGAAGGTCAGCAGGCCACCGATTTCCGGATAGCGATCAAACACCACCGGTTTCACGCCATTGCGCACCAGGATGTCGGCACAGCCAAGGCCGGCCGGGCCAGCGCCGATTACCGCCACTTTCTTATCCGTCCACTTCACGTTGGACATATCCGGCTTCCAGCCCAGGGCGAAGGCGGTGTCGGTGATGTACTTTTCAACGGAACCGATGGTAACCGCGCCGTAGCCGTCGTTCAGGGTACAGGCACCTTCACACAGTCGGTCCTGCGGGCACACCCGGCCGCAGACTTCCGGCAGGGAGTTGGTCTGGTGGCACAACTCCACGGCTTTCATGATGTTGCCTTCCGACACCAGCTTCAGCCAGTTCGGAATGTAGTTGTGTACCGGGCACTTCCACTCGCAATACGGGTTACCGCACTCCAGGCACCGATGCGCCTGCGAGGCCGCATGGGTTTCGCTGAACGGGTGGTAGATTTCCCCGAACTCTTTCTTGCGCTTCTTGGCGGGCACCTTCTTGGGGTCTACCCGCCCTACTTCCACAAACTGAAAGTCATTATGGAGACGTTCTTTCATGTTGCTGCTCTCTTCATCTCGATTTCGACGGGGGCTGCGCCTGCCGGCATCAGCCCATCAACCTTTTTGACCCCGGGGTTATTCCGGGCGGGCACGGGTATTGGCCAGCAGGCTGCGCAGGTTCGCGGCCTTGGGCTTGACCAGCCAGAACCGGCCGATGTAATCGTCGAAATCCTCCAGAAGGTGCTCGGCCCAGGCACTTCCGGTTTCTGAAATATGCTCCCGGATCACACCGCGCAGGTGATTCCGGTAGGCTTCCATGTCTTCCCGGGAGATCCGCTGGATATCCACCAGCTCGTGGTTGTACTTGTCCACGAAGGTGTTATCCAGGTCCAGTACGTAGGCGAAGCCGCCGGTCATACCGGCACCAAAGTTGTAGCCAGTGGAGCCCAGTACGGTTATCAGACCGCCGGTCATGTATTCACAGCAGTGGTCGCCTGCGCCTTCCACCACCGCGTGGGCACCGGAGTTACGCACGGCAAAACGCTCGCCTGCGGTACCGGCGGCAAACAGCTTGCCTCCGGTGGCACCGTACAGGCAGGTGTTACCGATGATGGAGGTTTCCTGGGTGTTGAAGTCGCTGCCACGGGGCGGCTTGACCACCAGCTTGCCGCCGGTCATACCCTTACCCACGTAGTCGTTGGCGTCGCCTTCCAGCACCATGTTCAGGCCACCTACGTTCCAGACACCAAAACTCTGGCCAGCCGTGCCGGTAAGATCCAGCGTGATGGCGGCATCGGCCATGCCCTGGTTGCCGTGCCGGGCGGCGATTTCGCCGGACAGGCGGGCACCGATGGAACGGTCGCAGTTGGTGACTTTGTAGCTCCAGGCGCCGCCGGATTTCTCGGCAATGGCTGCCGCAGTGTCTTTCACCATCTGTTCCGCAAGCTTGCCCTCATCGAAGGGCTGGTTGCGCTCAACCTGGCACACCTGCGGCTTGTCCGCCGGAATGTGGTCGTTCTGCAGCAGGCGGCTGAGGTCCAGTTTTTTCTGGCGCTCGGTGTCGCCCGGCAGGCGTTCCAGCAGGTCTACGCGACCTACGAGTTCTTCCAGGCTGCGCACGCCCAACTTGGCCAGCCACTCCCGGGTTTCTTCCGCCACAAAGCGGAAGAAGTTCATGGCCATTTCCACGGTGCCTTTGAAGTGCTCTTCCCGCAGGTAATCGTTCTGGGTGGCCACACCGGTGGCGCAGTTGTTCAGGTGGCAGATACGCAGGTATTTACAACCCAGGGCCACCATGGGCGTGGTGCCGAAACCGAAGCTTTCAGCCCCCAGAATGGCGGCTTTCACCACGTCCAGGCCGGTCTTGATACCGCCATCGGTCTGCAGGCGAATCTTGCCCCGCAGATCGTTGGCGCGCAGGGCCTGCTGGGTTTCGGTCAGGCCCAGCTCCCAGGGCGAACCGGCGTAGCGAATGGAGGTCAGCGGGCTGGCCGCCGTACCGCCGTCATAGCCGGAAACGGTGATCAGGTCGGCGTAGGCCTTGGCCACGCCGGCCGCGATGGTGCCGACACCGGGCTCGGATACCAGCTTCACCGACACCAGCGCTTGCGGGTTCACCTGCTTCAAGTCGAAGATCAGCTGGGCCAGGTCTTCGATGGAGTAGATGTCATGGTGCGGCGGCGGTGAAATCAGGGTCACGCCGGGCACCGAGTAACGCAGCCGGGCGATCAGGTCATTCACCTTGCCACCGGGCAGCTGGCCACCCTCACCGGGCTTGGCACCCTGGGCTACCTTGATTTGCATAACATCGGCACTGCGCAGGTATTCAGCCGTTACGCCGAAACGACCGGAGGCCACCTGCTTGATCTTGGAGCGCTTGTTAGTGCCATAGCGGGCCGGGTCTTCCCCGCCCTCACCGGAGTTGGAGCGGCCACCAAGGGTGTTCATGGCTACCGCCAGCGCCTCATGGGCTTCCGGAGACAAGGCACCGAGGGACATGGCAGCGGAATCGAACCGGGGGAAAATGCGTTCCACCGGTTCCACTTCGCTGAGATCAATGCCCTTGATGTCTTTCTTGAAAGTCAGCAGGTCCCGCAAGGTAGCCACCGGGCGCTCATTCACCAGGCCGGCATATTCCTTGTAGTGACCATAATCGCCGCTGATAACGGCATCCTGCAGCTTCGCCACCACATCCGGGTTGAAGGCATGGTATTCCTGGCCGTGTACATACTTCAGCAAACCACCGGGAGACAGGGGTTTGCGGGGTTTCCAGGCCACAGCGGCCAGTTGTTCCTGGTCCTGCTGGAAGTCATAGAAGTCCGCACCCTGAATACGGCTGGGTACACCTTTGAAGCACAGATCCACAACGCTGTCGGCCAGGCCGATGGCCTCGAACAGTTGGGCACCCCGATAGGAGGTAATGGTGGAGATCCCCATCTTGGACAGGATCTTCAGCAAGCCCTTGTTGATGCCCTTGCGGTAATTGTTCTTGGCCTGGACCGGGTCCATCAGCATTTCGCCGGTGCGGATCAGGTCGTTCAGCACCTGGTAGGCCAGGTACGGATACACCGCGGTGGCACCAAAACCGAACAGCACCGCAAAGTGGTGCGGGTCCCGGGCCCAGCCGGTTTCCACGATGATGTTGGAATCGCAACGCAGGCCGTTACGCACCAGGTGGTGGTGAACGGCGCCGGTGGCCATCAGGGAGTTGATCGGCAGCTCGCCCTCGGCCAGCCCCTTATCGCTCAGAATCAGCAGTACCTTGGCACTGCGCGCGGCATTGGCCGCCTGCTCGCAGATACGGCGAACCGCCTGCTCCAGTCCCTCTTCCGGGCGGTAGCTCAGGGCAATGTGCTCAACCTCGAAGCCCGGGCGATCGTTGTTGCTGATCTTCAGGAACTTGGCCGGTGACAGCACCGGCGTGGTCAGGATGATCCGGTTGGCGTGGTCCGGGGTTTCCTGGAACACGTTCTTTTCCGCACCCAGACACGTCTCCAGAGACATCACAATGGTCTCGCGAAGCGGATCGATGGGCGGGTTGGTTACCTGGGCGAACTTCTGCCGGAAGTAATCCGCCATGTGGCGAACCTTGCTGGACAGCACAGCCATGGGGGTATCGTCACCCATGGAGCCAACCGCTTCCTGGGCACCCTCTCCCAGGGGCCGCAGCACCTGGTCCCGCTCTTCGAACGAGACGTTGAACATCTTCTGGTGCACCAGAAGATCGTCCGATTCCATCAGCCGGAACTCGGGTGTGGCCTGGTCCAGGGTGGTTTCGATTCGCAGGGAGTTGCCCCGCAGCCAGCGCTTGTAAGGCTTGGCGTTTTTCAGCCGCTCATCGATATCCGGTGTGTGCAGTACTTCGCCGGTTTCGGTGTCGATGGCGAGCATCTGGCCCGGCCCTACCCGGCCCTTGGCAACCACGTCGTCCGGGGTGTAGCTGTAGGTGCCGACTTCAGATGCCAGTGTAATAAAGTCATCCTTGGTAACCACCCAGCGCGCCGGGCGCAGGCCGTTACGGTCGAGCATACACAGGGCGTAGCGGCCGTCGGACATCACCAGGCCGGCCGGGCCATCCCAGGGCTCCATGTGCATGGAGTTGTATTCGTAGAAGGCGCGCAGGTCCGGGTCCATGGTCTCAACGTTCTGCCAGGCCGGCGGAATCATCATGCGCACCGCACGGAACAGGTCCACGCCACCGGCCAGCAGGATTTCCAGCATGTTGTCCATGCTGGAGGAGTCAGAACCGGTCAGGTTCACCAGCGGCTGCAGGGTTTGCAGGTCCGGCAGGGCCGGAGAGCTGAACTTGGCAGCACGGGCGATGGCCCAGTTACGGTTGCCGTCGATGGTGTTGATTTCACCATTGTGGGCCAGGAACCGGAACGGCTGCGCCAAGGGCCAGCGCGGCATGGTGTTGGTAGAGAACCGCTGGTGGAACACGCAGATCGCGGTTTGCAGGTCCGGGTCGCCCAGATCCTTGTAGAAGTTAGCCAGGTCGGCCGGCATCATCAGGCCTTTATAGGCCAGGGTGCGGTGAGACAGGCTGCAGATGTAGAACTCGGAGTCATCCGCCATATCCCGCTCGGCATGGCGACGACCGACAAACAGGCTGATGGCAAAGTCCTTTTCAGACTTTCCGGCCGGCAGCACAAACACCTGCTCAATGCGGGGCATACAATCCCTGGCCATCGGGCCCAGGCAACTGTCGTCCACCGGCACTTCCCGCCAGCCCATGATTTCCAGGCCCTGCTCGGTCAATCTTTGTTCAACCGCAGCCCTTCCGGCCGCAGCCCTGGCTTCCTCCGGAGCTAAAAAAACCTGGCCAACTGCAAACAAGTCGCCAGGTTTTTTTCCGAACGCCGCTTCCGCAGCTTTATTGAGGAAGGCCTTGGGGCTCTGCAAAAGGAGCCCACAACCATCGCCGGTTTTACCATCTGCTGCGATGCCTCCGCGGTGGGTCATACAGGTGAGGGATTCGATAGCAGTTTGCAACAGCTTATGGCTGACCTCGCCCTTCATGTGGGCAATCAGGCCAAAACCGCAGTTGTCCCTGAATTCATCGGGATGATACAAGCCTGTTGTCATAAGCGTTCTCTCGTGTAAAAAGGCTTCCCGCCAGCCCCTTATGCACTGCCTTAGTGCACAAAATGAACTGACACCAAAAAAAAGGGGGAACGGAGTCTACGCACGTATTTATACCTACGCAACAACTTTTTATACGGGAGAGGCTACTTTTTGCAATTTTGCACCGGGATGGTGCAAAACCGGGGGTCTAAAAGAGGGCAGAAAGGCCGCAGGGCACCATAATCGGCCCCTGCAGCCGGGTATGCAGAAAACAGGTCAGCGGATAAAGGCGTTCAGTGTCGCCTGGATATTGCCGGCGGCCGCTTCGTCGGTTACATAGGCATCACCAAGTGCTTTCATCAGCACCAGGCGGAGCTTCCCGTCGACATTCTTTTTGTCCACCGCCATCAGGCTCATGAAATCGTCTTCGGTCATGCCTTCCGGAGCCAGATCCGGCAACCGGGCACGGCGGATCAGCTCCGCAGCGCGATCCCGATCCGCAGGCGTGATGTTGCCTTCACGAACCGAAAGATCAGCCGCCATCAGCATGCCGGTACCCACTGCTTCGCCATGCAGCCAGTTGCCGTAACCCGCAAAGGTCTCGATGGCATGGCCAAAGGTATGCCCCAGGTTGAGAATCGCCCGCAGGCCGCCTTCTTTTTCATCCAGCGCCACTACCTCGGCCTTGCACAGACAAGAACGGTAGATAGCTTCACCCAGGGCTTCCGGCTCCAGCCGGACCAGCTCATCAATGTGCTGCTCCAGCCAACTCAGAAATGGCTCTTCCCGGATCAAACCATACTTGATGACTTCCGCCAGCCCGGCAGAGACTTCCCGGGGTGGCAGGGTGGCCAGGGAATCGGTATCAATCAACACAGCCTGCGGCTGGTGGAATGCACCCACCATGTTTTTCCCCAAGGGATGGTTGATGCCGGTTTTTCCGCCCACGGAGGAATCCACCTGGGACAACAGGGTTGTGGGAATCTGGATAAAAGGCACGCCCCGCTGATAGCAGGCCGCCGCAAACCCGGCCATGTCCCCCACTACACCGCCACCAAGGGCCGCGATGGTGGTTTTGCGGGTGTGACGATTTTCGAGCAAGCCATCGAAGATCAGGTTCAGGGTTTGCCAGTCTTTGTATTTTTCGCCATCCGGCAGGGTAACCACATCCACGGTTTTGCCGGGGAAGCAGGCACGGGCTTTTTCGAGGTACAGGGGCGCGACCGTTTCGTTGGTAACGATCATCACCTGGTTGCCGGCCACCCAGGGGGTCAGGTCAAAGGAGCCAAGCAAACCCTGACCGATAATAATCGGGTAGCTGCGCTCCCCGAGGTCAACGTCAAGTTCTCGAAGTACCTTGTGCATAGTCACGACCTTCTTTGCGTCTTTGCCGTTTGTGCCGGGGGGTTCTGGGGTTGATACGGTTGACCAGCTGCCGGACCACCAGCCGGGGGCTTTTCCGATCTGTGTACATCACGATATCCGCCAGCCTGGTATACAGCGGATCACGGATGTCGAACAGCCTCCGCAGGACGGCCTCCGGATCATCATTCTGCAGCAACGGGCGGTTACGGTCTTTGCGGGTGCGCTCCACCTGTTGCTCGATGGAGGTTTTCAGGTACACCACCACAGAGTTTTTCTTCAGTAACGGATGGTTTTCCGGGCGCATTACAGCACCACCGCCGGTGGCCAGAACGGTGCCCTGTTCACCGGTGAGCTCATCCAGCATGGCAGTTTCCCGCTGGCGAAAGCCGTCCTCCCCTTCCACATCGAAGATCCAGGGAATATTGGCACCGCAGCGTTCTTCAATAATGCGGTCAGAATCGAGAAAACGGTACCCGAGTTCCTTGGCTAGCATCCGGCCGATGGTACTTTTTCCGGCCCCCATGGGCCCGACCAGTACTACGCGTTTGGGCAAAGACATAATTTCCGCTCAACAGATTTCAAGCGGGTGAGAATAGCACAGGGCGCACCTTTCCATAAGTCACCGGCACCAGAAGCATTACACCAGACACGAAAAAGCCGCCGGGGTTAGCGGCGGCTTTTCGGTTTACTGGCCGGATCAGTCGATCAGGTCGTTCTTGATGATCTTCGGAGTGATGAAAACCAGCAGTTCACTTCTCAGATCAGTCATTTCAGTGCGCTTGAACAGACGGCCAAGGTACGGAATATCACCAAGGAACGGAGTCTTGGTGATGGTCTTGGAGTTAGTAGACTCGAAGATACCACCCAGTACGACCGTTTCACCGTTACCCACCAGAATCTGGGTGGCCACTTCGTTGGTGTTGATCGCAGGGCCGTTCAGTGTGTCTTCACCGATAGAGTCCTGGGTCACGATCAGGTCCATGATGATCTTGTCATCCGGCGTGATCTGCGGAGTCACTTCCAGAGACAGAGTTGCTTCCTTGAATCTGGTGCTGGTTGCACCGCTGGAAGCAGCTTCCTGATAGGGCACTTCCTGACCGGACTTGATGGATGCGGACTGACGGTCTGCAGTCACAACTCGCGGCTGGGAAACAATTTCGATCTGGCCGTCACTTTCGAAGGCGTTCAGCTCCAGGTCAAGCAGTACGTCGGTACCGATGTAGCCAAAGGCAATCGAGGAACTCGGATTGTTTACGCCCAGATCAACGTTGAGATCGGACGGCAGACCCAGAGCACCAGTGGTGTTGATACCCGCCAGGCCTCCCTGAGAGCCACCAACTACGATGCTATCCGTGCCGCCATCAGCAGTAGCCCGGCCCTGGGCACCCCAGCGCACACCCAGATCCTGGGAGACGTTGGTTTGCGCCCGGACAATGCGGGCTTCGACGGACACCTGGCGTACAGGCACATCCCAGGTCGTTACCAGACGACGGATCTCTTCCAGCTTCTCTGCTGTTTCACGAACACTGATGGTGTTGGTACGGGCGTCTGAAGACACAAAACCGCGTGAGGAAATCAGCTCTTCGTCAGCCTGGATCAGTGAAACCACGTCAGATGCCTTGGCGTAGTTTACCTGGATAATATCCAGACGAACCGGCGCCAGCTCAGCGATCTGCTTGGAGGTTTCCATCTCAAGCTTTTCACGGGCGGCAATTTCATCCGCTGGGGCTACCAGCAGCACGTTGCCAATCTGGCGCTTGTCCAGACCCTTGGTTTTAAGAATCAGATCCAGCGCCTGATCCCAGGGTACATTCTGCAAGCGCAGGGTAATGCTGCCACCCACAGTGTCACTGGCCACCAGGTTCAGGCCAGTGAAGTCGGCAATCAGCTGAAGCACGGAGCGCACTTCGATGTCCTGGAAATTCAGGGACAGTTTCTCGCCGGTGTACGGAAACTTCTCTTCGCGGCGGGTTTCCACCTCTTCCGCGGTAAGGGCCTCGACACTGACCGTAAACTCGCGGCCAGACTGATAAGCGATATAGTCGTAGTCACCTTCAGGGCGAATATCCACTACGGCGTTGCCATCTTCCACATAGGTATCGATGCGGCGTACCGGTGTGGCAAAGTCTGTTACATCGAGGCGACGACGCAGGTTGGCAGGAACATCACGGCCCGGCATAGTCAGGCGGATACGGCCGCCCAGCTCGGTTAGATTGACAGTAGCAGCACTGCTACCCAGATCCACAATGACGCGTCCCTCACCTTCCTTGCCTCTGCGGAAATCAACACCAGCCAGGGCATCAGCTGCCGAGGCTGCGGAAGAAGTCGAAGCGACCGGCGCACTGCGAGCACCGGAAACCGGTTGCGCACCTTCACCGCCAATGGTCATCACCAGGGAGTTGTTGTTGCGAACAGTATTGTGCGGCACCAACTCCACCAGATTGAAGATCAACCGGGTGCGATCCTTGGTTTCCACCACTGTCAGGCTCTGGGCGTTGCCACTGCCCAGCGGAATACTGCGTTGATTGAGGCCGCTGGTGGTATCTGCCAGGTCTACGGCGATCCGGGCAGGGCGCTCGATGGTATAACCCTTAGGTTCGGGCGGGGCACCATCGAACTTCATGGTCACCTCGAGGCCTTCCCCCGGCAGCGACGTAAACGATACGTCTTCCAGCGTGACCGCTCCGGCCAGGCTACTCCATAACCCGATGGCAATCACGCCGACACAGACATTGAGTTTTTTGAACATCGCTAGCCTCGATCCCACAACTTTTTGTTCATGCATGTTTCTTTCAATCATGTTTTTGCCGCTCCCCTGCCTCATCCTTCATCCAGGGACAGGGAGCGCGGGCGCTCGACCCAACCACCCCGGCCGTTCGGAACGATTTCCACCAGCTCGATCCGTGTGTCGCTCACGCCAACCACCCGGCCATAATTCTGGCCCATGTAGTTACCGGTGCGGACTCGGTGAATCCCGCCTTCGTTGTCCCGTATTAACGCGAACAGGCTGCCATCCACGCCCTGCAGAGTACCGACCATTCCAAGTGATTTAAGGTCAAAGTTCTCCAGCACTTCTTTCGGTCGATCGAGGTCCGGCTCTACGTCACTCACCGGCTCTTCATCGGCCATGGTCAGCTGAACATCGATGGGCGGCTCGAACGGCGCTCTCCGATCGGCTGCCGAATAACTGAACGCCTCGTAGGCCTTGAATTCCGGCAGGGGCTCAACGTGGCCCCGTGGCTTGGCCCGGGTATCCGCCATAAACTTGTCCAGGTCAGAGAAACCGTTTCCCTGGGAACAAGCCGTCAGCAAAGAGGCCAGACACACACCCAGCCAGGCTTTTCCCGCATGCTTTCCTGTCATGCTCACTCTCCAGCCCGGTAGCGGTAGGTACGGGCAACAACCTGCATATCAAGCTGGTCACCCTCTCCGCTGATTGGTTTGATGGTTAAATCGTGCAATGTAACGATCCGCGGCAGGCTGGCCACACTGCTCACGAAAGAGGCAAGCTCGTGGTAGCCGCCCGAAACCCGGATGTTAATCGGCAACTCCGAGTAAAAGTCCCGGCGCTGCTCCGGCTGCAGCTTCACTTCCTGCAACGACAGGCCATTGCCCAACGCCGTGTGGGTAATGTCCTCAAGCAGGCCCGGAACCTCCGTCTCGCTGGGTAGCTGACGCACCAGCGCTCCGAAGGTTTCCTCCATTTCCGCCATCTGGGCCTTGAACACGTCCAGGTTGGCCACCTGGTAGGCTTTCTGCTCGTACTGCTGCTTGAGTTCCTGCTCCTGCTTTTCGACACGATCGAGCTGAGCGTACTGATCCTTGATAAAGAACCAGTAACCACCACCAAGAATCAGGCCGAAGACTATCAGCGCAACAATTGCCTTGACTGGTGCAGGCCAGATACCCGCGTTATTGATATCAAGGTCATTGATATCGAATTCATTCAGGCTTTTAAGTGAGTCCGCGAGGCTCATTACTTACCCTCCCCTTCGGGCTCTGGAGTTTTTTGCTGCACAGAGAGGTTGAACTGACTATATCCGGCCCGACGGTTGTCTGCAGCCGCCACATTGGACAGGTTCGGGTTAGCAAACCAGTCTGACTCGTCACAGCGGCGCATCAGGTTTGAAATGCGGCTGTTGGACTCGGCCATGCCCACAATATCGATCTGATCCCCGGACCGCTTCAGGTCAGTAAAGAACAGGCCATCGGGCAACGTGCGCACCAGCTCGTCAAATACCCGGACAATCACCGGGCGCTTGCCCTGCAGATCCTGGATGACCTGCATACGAGCCAGCAGCTCGTCGCGCTGCCGCTTGAGGTTTTCAATCTCTTTGATCTGCTTATCCAGTTTCTTACCGGCAGTTTCGATGTAGGCATTACGGGACTGCTGGTAGGCAATCCGGTTATCCATGTCGCTCTTCCAGAGGAATGCCAGGCCTGCGGCGATAATCGCTGCGCCCAGAATCATCACCACGAACTGTTTCTGTTTTTCAGCCCGCAGTTCTTCCCGCCAGGGTCTGAGGTTAATCTTTGCCATCAGTCGAAACTCCTCATTGCCAGACCACAGGCAATCATCAACGACGGGGCATCATTGCTCAGGGCTGAGGCGTTTACCCGGGATCCGATCGACATGTCGGCGAAGGGGTTGGCCACCAGGGTCCGGGTACCGGTTTTTTCTTCAACCATTTCAACCAGCCCCTGTATGGAGGCGGTGCCGCCTGCCAGCACCACATAATCCACCGAGTTATACTGGCTGGCACCGAAGAAGAATTGCAGTGCGCGGGCAACCTGCTGAACCACTGCTTCCCGGAAGGGGCCAAGTACTTCTTCTTCGTAGTCGTCCGGCAGCCCGCCCTTTTTCTTGGCCAGGCCGGCTTCCTCGAACGACACGCCATAGCGGCGCTGGATTTCTTCCGTCAGCTGGCGGCCACCGAAGATTTGTTCACGGGTATAAACCGTCGTGCCGCCGGCGAGAACGCTAAGCGTGGCCATGGTGGCACCCAGGTCGACAATGGCAACGACCATTTCCTCGCCCTGCCCATCGAGCTGTTGCTCGATCAGGGTGTAGGCGCGCTCAAGGGCATTGGCTTCAACGTCGACAATCTTGGATTTCAGGCCGGCAATTTCAAGCACGTCTTCCCGGACATCGACGTTCTCTTTCCGACAAGCCGCCAGGAGCACTTCTACTTTGTCCGGGTTAGATTCGGAAGGCCCCTGAACCTCAAAATCCAGGGCCACTTCATCCAGCGGATAAGGAATGTACCGATCTGCTTCGAGGCCGATCTGGTCTTCCATCTCGAACTCGTTAAGGCCACTGTCCATTTCGATGATCTTGGTGATGACCGCCGAACCGGACACCGCGACAGCAGCTTGTTTGACGCTGGTGTGGGACTTGGACGCCACCCGCTTGAGCACTTCGCCCACAGCTTCGACGTTGGTGATATTTTTCTCGACTACCGCATCAGCCGGCAACGGCTCTACGGCATAGCTCTCGACCCGATAACGACTGCCATGTTTCGACAGCTCGAGCAGCTTCACTGAACTGGAGCTGATATCCACGCCCAGCACAGCACTGGATTTTTTTCCTGGTAATCCGAACACGCGCTCACCCTATACCTGGTTGAATACACCCGGCTGTGCAACCCTGGAGCTCCTGAGTTCCGGTAGCTGTCCCAGAATTGCGCTATCTGTTTTTTATGTAAGAGAATTTCTTGTTTTTTACGTCTACAATGCACTCTCTTATTTATTCAGGAGCGATTGCAGGTTGGAAAGGCCACCCAAGCCTTCCTAAAGTAATTTCTCAAATAATAGACCTATATCCAACTGTTGTCTGAAAAAAATGTCTAATCTGCTGCGTACATCTCGTGTTTTAGCCTGGTTCATTCTCACCGGCCTGAGTGTCGCTGTTATTGTTGCCTCGAGCTTCTACCTTTACCTTCGCCCCAACCTGCCGGATGTTGACCAGCTGCTGGACGTAAAGCTGCAGACGCCGCTGAGAGTGTATAGCAAAGACAACAGATTAATAGCAGAATTCGGCGAAAAGAGAAGGGCACCGGTCACAATAGAACAGATCCCTACAATTCAGTTACAAGCCTTTATGGCCGCTGAAGATGCCCGCTTTTACGACCACTTCGGGGTAGACATCAAAGGCCTGACGCGGGCTGCCATCGAACTGGTCTCCACCGGCGAAATCCAGTCTGGCGGAAGCACCATCACCATGCAGGTTGCAAAAAATTACTTTTTGTCACGGGACCGCACCTTCATCCGCAAGTTCAACGAGATACTGCTGGCACTTCAGATTGAACGTGAACTGAACAAAGAACAGATCTTCGAGCTGTACCTGAACAAGATTTATCTGGGTAACCGGGCCTATGGTATCGCAGCGGCAGCTCAGGTGTATTACGACAAACCGGTTAACGAACTCTCGCTCGCCCAGATGGCCATGCTGGCAGGCCTGCCCAAGGCACCTTCTGCCTATAACCCGCTAGCAAACCCAGAGCGGGCGCTGATTCGCCGGGACTGGATTCTTGGCCGGATGAAAGACCTGGGCTACATCAGTGAAGAAGCCTGGGCCCTTGCCAAAGACGCACCTATTACCGCCAGCTACAACACCAGGGAAACCGAAGTTAGCGCCGACTACCTGGCCGAGATGGCCCGCGCCGAAATGGTTCGCAGGTTTGGCGAGGAAGCCTACACCGATGGGTACAGCGTAACCCTCACCGTGGATAGTGAAAAGCAGCAGGCTGCCACCGAAGCCCTGCAGGCGGGCCTGGAAGACTACGACCGCCGCCACGGTTTCCGTGGCGCTATCGGCCAGATTGATGTGAGCGACCTGTCTGGCGACGAAATCTCCCGACAACTGCTCAACTATCCGCAAGTGGAGTCACTGGTGCCCGCCGTGGTTACCCGCATCGACGATGAGGCAGGTGAAGTGCATGCCCAACTGCGCAGACTGGGCACCGGGATCATAGGCTTCGACACCATGACCTGGGCCAAGCGGTACCGCACCGAAAACCTGACGGGCCCGGAACCGAAAAAGCCGTCAGACGTGGTGAGCGTCGGTGACGTGATTTACACGAAGATCCTGGAACTGCCGCAGGTCACCGAACTGCCAGAGGCCAATGACGATCAGCCGGATCCCGAAGGCACGGGTGCCGGCACCCTGAAAGCGGCCCTTGCCCAGGCACCAAAAGTGGAAGGTGCCCTGATCTCACTGGCCGCAAAAACCGGCGCCATCGAAGCCCTGGCCGGCGGATACAGTTTCAGCCAGAGCAAATACAACCGTGCCACCCAGGCCCAGCGCCAGCCGGGCTCTACCTTCAAGCCGTTCCTGTACCTGGCGGCCCTGGAAAACGGCCGCACACCGGCCACCATTTATAATGACGCGCCGATTGTTTTCGATGACTCGGAACTGGAAGACACCTGGCGCCCCCAGAATTCATCAGGGCAATTCTACGGCCCCACCACCTTGCGTGAGGGCCTCTATCGCTCACGGAACCTGGTATCTATTCGCCTGCTTCGGGACCTGGGCATTCAGACCACCCTTGATTACCTGGGCCAGCTGAAAGTACCGACCAACAACATGCCATCCAACCTGTCACTGTCTCTGGGCAGTGGCTTGCTGACTCCGATGGAACTGGCCCGGGCCTTCGCGGTTATCGCCAACGGGGGCTACGATGTACAACCGTACCTGATCGAACGCATCGAGGAATCTGACGGCACCGTGGTATACGAAGCACCGGAAACCATACTGTGCGACAGTAACTGCGATCAGCTGGCGGAAAACGAGAACGCCACAGACATCCAGACCGACGGGCTTCCCGATACCGAAGGCATGGCACTGCCCGCCTCTGCAGACGAACCCGAAGGGCCACGGGTAATGCGCCGGCTGGCCGATGAGCAGTCCGTGTACATCCTGCATTCGATCATGCAGGACGTCATCCGCCGGGGCACCGGCCGCCGTGCACTGGCCCTTGAGCGCAGTGACCTGGCAGGCAAAACCGGTACAACCAACGAGCAGAAAGACACCTGGTTTGCCGGCTTCAACCACGACATGGCAACAACCGTATGGGTCGGCTTTGATCAGCCAGCCCCGCTTGGTCGCGCCGAATATGGTGCCAGCACCGCCCTGCCGGTGTGGCTGGATTACATGAAAGTCGCGCTGAAGGATGCGCCTGCCGCCACTATGGACCGGCCAAACGGCCTTGCCAGCATCCGCATTAATCCGCAGACCGGTGAGCGGGCACGGCCGGGAGAAGACGGAGTGTTCGAGCTGTTCAAGGAAGAAGACGTGCCGGCCCCGCTTTCTGCAGACGACAACGGCTCCGGACTGAATGGCGAATCTGAAGGCTTGTCACGGCAGATTTTCTGACCGAAAAGCGAAGATACAGACACAAAAAAACCGGCGGGATCTCCGCCGGTTTTTTTATGAAGCCAGACTACATCGCAATCAGATGATGTCGTCCATGGACTTCAGCGGGTAGTGGGCCGGGTAAGGCAGGCCAGCTACACCGGAGTCTACCGCGGCACGGGCCACAGCAGCAGGAACCACTTCCAGCAGACGAACATCCATCGGCTTGGGAATGATGTATTCCTTGCCAAACTCCAGGCTATCTACACCGTAAGCAGCACAGATTTCCTGGGGTACCGGCTCCTTGGCCAGCTCACGGATGGCGTGAACAGCGGCCACTTTCATTTCCTCGTTGATAGCGGTTGCACGAACGTCCAGCGCGCCACGGAAAATGAACGGGAAGCCCAGTACGTTGTTTACCTGGTTCGGATAGTCAGAGCGACCGGTCGCCATGATCAGGTCATCACGGGTAGCCATGGCCACTGCCGGGCTGATTTCCGGATCCGGGTTGGAGCACGCAAACACCACCGGGTTAGGAGCCATCTTGGCCAACTGCTCACCAGACAGCAGGTCCGGGCCGGACAGGCCAAGGAACACGTCGGCACCATCGATAGCATCATCCAGGGTGCGCTTGTCGGTTTCGTTGGCAAACATCGCCTTATACTGATTCAGATCGTCACGACCAGAGTGGATCACACCCTTACGGTCGAGCATGTAGATGTTTTCAGAGCGGATACCGCAGCTGACCAACAGCTTCATGCAGGCGATTGCGGCCGCACCGGCGCCCAGACAAACCACCTTGGCTTCTTCGATTTTCTTGCCCTGCAGCTCAAGGGCATTGATCATGCCGGCTGCAGTTACGATGGCAGTACCGTGCTGGTCATCGTGGAAGATGGGCACATTGCACTTTTCGATCAGAGCGCGCTCGATCTCGAAGCACTCGGGTGCCTTGATGTCTTCCAGGTTGATGCCGCCGAAGGTATCTGCGATACGTTCAACAGTTTCAATAAACGCTTGCGGGCTTTCGGAATTGACTTCGATATCGAATACGTCGATTCCGGCAAAGCGCTTGAACAGTACGCCCTTGCCTTCCATTACCGGCTTGCTCGCCAGGGGGCCGAGATTACCCAGACCCAGGATGGCGGTACCGTCAGAAATCACGGCGACCAGGTTACCCTTGGCTGTGTATTTGTATGCGTTCTCGGGGTCCTTCGCGATCTCGCGGACCGGTTCGGCAACCCCGGGGCTGTACGCCAGGGAGAGGTCGCGGGCAGTTTCGGTCGGCTTGGTGATTTCAACACTCAGCTTACCCGGCCGCGGTTTGGCGTGATATTCAAGGGCTGCTTCTTTCAGATCTTGAGACATTGCCACTGTTCCGTTTGTCACGTTTAAAGGTAAATACCGCCGGAGCTAGCCAGCGGAGCGCGCCATTATGGCGCGCCCGACCCGAAACGACAAGCCAAAATCGAACATTTTACAATCAGTCAATAGGGCATTTTGCGTATGCAGCAGCAAAAGGGCCTGATCTGCAGGCACAAAAAAAGCGCCCGAAGGCGCTTTTTTCAGCATTGCGGCAATGATCAGTCTTTCTTGCCGCCGATCCGGCTGCCGAAACGCTTCTGGAAGCGATCGATACGACCACCGGTATCCATAACCTTCTGCTTGCCAGTGTAGAACGGGTGGCACTGGGAGCAAACGTCCAGCTGCAGGTCGTGACCAACAGTAGAGCGGGTCTTGATCACGTTACCGCAGGAACAGGTAGCGGTGATGTCTTCGTACTTCGGGTGAATACCTTCTTTCATGGCGAACCTCTTTCGGTCATGCCGCTACCTGATCACCCGCCGTAAAGGGCGGTTTCAGCCAGGCACCGCATGTTTGAATCAATTGGAAAGACCGTGCACAATCAAGCCCGGCCAGAAACAGACCGCGAATCTTACTGACAAACCCGGCCACAGGCAAGTATCTTGCTCCCCGGAACCAGCCCGTAAACTACCGCCGGCGCCATACCGCCCGTTTTCAGGATACGCAGATACCGTGACACGGCCAGCAACTGCCCGCATCGCCCTCAACCGCCCGCTCCGCAGGCTGTTTGACTACCGGGTTCCGGATGGCCTTGAGCTGGCCCCGGGGCAGCGGGTGAAAGTGCCTTTCGGCCGGCAAACCCTGACCGGCCTGGTGGTGGAAACAGGGGTTCAACCGCCTGAAGGCATTACCCTGAAGCCGGTGGCCGAAGCCCTGGAGCCCTGGCCCGCCCTGCCCGAAAGCACCTTCCGGCTACTAACCTGGGCCAGTGACTACTACCAGCACCCACTGGGCGAATGCCTGTTCACCGCCCTGCCCCCCGCCTTGCGCAAAGGCCGGCCCGCGCGGGAAAAGCCGGATGAAAGCTGGCACTGCACCGCCAGCGAACCCGCCCTGCCAGCCACCGCGCACCGCCAGCGGGCGCTGTTCAATACGGTAAAAGAGGCACCGGGCATTACCACCAGCGCCCTGGTTCAGGGGGGCTTCAGCCGCGCACAGATTCGCGCACTGGAGCAGAAAGAACTGATACAGCAGAAGGAAGCGATTACCGGCATAACCACAGCTGCGGAAGCCGACCTGCCCGCTCCGCTGCTGTCAGCAGCTCAACAAACAGCGGCTGCCGGTTTACCGGAACATACCGATGAATTTTCAGCCACCCTTTTATACGGCATTACCGGAAGCGGCAAAACCGAACTGTACCTGCATTACCTGAAAACCCGCCTGCAGGACAACGAGCAAGCACTGGTGCTGGTGCCGGAAATCAACCTGACGCCGCAAACCCTGGCCCGCTTCCGCCGCTATTTCGGCAACCGGATTGCGGTATGGCATTCCGCCCTGAACGACGGCGAACGCCTGAGCACCTGGCTGAAAATCCGCAACGGCGAGCCGGTTATCCTGATTGGCACCCGCTCTGCCGTATTGCTTCCGTTTACCGGGCTCCGCACCATCATCGTGGACGAAGAGCACGACAGCTCCTACAAGCAGGGTGAAGGCTTCCGCTATTCCGGCCGGGATGTGGCCGTATACCGGGCCCACCTGAATCAGTGCCCGGTAATTCTCGGCTCCGCCACGCCCTCTCTGGAATCCTGGCACAACGCCAGTCAGGGCAAATACCAGCTCATCCGGCTGGAAGAACGGGCCGGCAACGCTAAGCCTCCGGCGCTGGAACTACTGGACATCCGCAGCCGGCCACTGGAAGCCGGGCTGTCCCGACCCGCCCTGAATGCCATCAAAGACACACTGGATAAAGGCGAACAGGCCCTGGTGTTTGTAAACCGCCGCGGCTTCGCCCCCGTGATGATGTGCTTCGACTGCGGACACCTGGAAGAATGCCCCCGCTGCGACACCCGCCTGACCTATCACAGGCGGGACAGGGCCATGCGCTGCCACCACTGCGACTTCCAGATGGCCGCCAGCCACACCTGCCCGAAATGCCAGAGCGAAAACTACAAACCCGTGGGCCAGGGCACCGAACGCACCGAAGACACCCTGGCCGAACAGTTCCCGGACACACCCGTGGTGCGGGTCGACCGGGACAGCACCCAGCGCAAGGGCAGCATCCAGGCCATATTGAAAAAAGTGAACAGCGGCGAGCCGTGCATACTGGTGGGAACCCAGATGCTGGCCAAGGGCCACGACTTTCCCAACGTGACCCTGGTTTGCGTAGTCAACGCCGACGGCGGCCTGTTCAGCGTGGATTTCCGCGCACCGGAACAGATGATACAGACCCTGTTACAGGTGAGCGGCCGCGCAGGCCGGGGCGACAAACCCGGCAAGGTGCTGATCCAGACCTGCCACAGCGACCATCCACTACTCAACGCCTTGCACCAGGGCCGCTACGCCAACATCGCCGACCAGCTACTGGCCGAACGCGAAGGCGGCCAGCTCCCGCCCTTCCGGGCCATGGCCATCCTCCGGGCCGAAGCGGACACCATGCAGCACAGCCTGCAACTGCTGGACACCCTGAAACCCATGGCACAAACACCGGGCATAGAAGTATGGGGCCCGCTACCAGCCGTCATCGCCCGCAAGGCCGACCGCCACCGGGCCCAGCTGGTACTGGTGAGCGACAGCCGGGGCCAGCTGAACCGGCTACTGAGCCATATATGCCAATACCTGGACCAGACCAGACTGCCCGCCAGCACCCGCTGGATGGTGGATGTAGACCCCCAGGAAACCGGCTGAACACACGCCATGCCCTGATCCGGTAAACCCGTACTCCAGGCTTTTTGCTTACACCTCCGGTTTCCGCGATAATACGCCCCTTCTGATTTCAACGGGCGCCCTGCCCTGTATCCATTCTCCTGAACACCGAGTCATCTGACGCATGAAAGAGACCGTATCCGAGCTTCTCCAGTCTGCACTGGCCGCCCTGCAATCCGAAGGCACCCTGCCGGCTGACCAGACTTTTACCCCTCAGGTGGGTAACACCAAGGACAAGTCCCATGGCGACTACGCCTGCAACATTGCCCTGATGGCCGCCAAGGCGGCTGGCTGCCCGCCACGAAAGCTGGCCGAGGCACTGGTGGCAGCGTTGCCGGAGAGTTCAGCGGTTGAGAAGGTGGAGATTGCCGGGCCGGGCTTTATTAACTTCTTCATGAGCACCGCCAGCGCGTTCAGCATTGTGAACAGCATTCTGGATGAAGCGGAACAGTTCGGCCGTAACAACACCGGCAAGGGCGAGAAGGTTCAGGTGGAGTTTGTGTCTGCCAACCCCACCGGCCCACTGCACGTGGGCCACGGCCGTGGCGCCGCGATTGGCGACTGTCTGTGCCGCCTGCTGGAAGCCAACGGTTACGATGTTACCCGTGAGTTCTACTACAACGACGCCGGCGCCCAGATCAACAACCTGGCCCTGTCGGTTCAGTCCCGCGTTAAGGGCCTGACACCAGAAGACGAAAGCTGGCCGGAAGACGGCTACCGGGGCGACTACATTGTCGACGTAGCCAACGCCTATATGGCCGGCGAAACCGTGATTGCCGACGACCGGGAAGTAACCGCCAAGGCCGACCCGGATGACAAGGACGCCATCCGCGAATTCGCCGTGGCCTACCTGCGCCGGGAGCAGGACCTGGACCTGAAAGCCTTTGGCGTTCAGTTCGATGTGTATTTCCTGGAATCGTCCCTTTACGAAGATGGCAAAGTAGAAGCCACCGTTGAGCGCCTGAAAGCCAACGGCTACACCTACGAGCAAGACGGCGCCATGTGGCTGAAAACCACCGAGTTCGGCGACGACAAAGACCGCGTAATGCGCAAAAAGGACGGCGGCTATACCTACTTCCTGCCGGATGTAGCCTACCACCTGGACAAGTGGCAGCGCGGCTTCACCACCGTGATCAACGAGCAGGGTGCGGACCACCATTCCACGGTAACCCGCGTGCGCGCCGGCCTGCAGGCCCTGAAAGCCGGCATCCCCCAGGGCTGGCCGGACTACGTTCTGCACCAGATGGTGATGGTGACCCGCTCCGGCCAGGAAGTGAAAATCTCCAAGCGTGCCGGCAGCTACGTCACCATTCGGGACCTGATCGACGAAGTGGGCCGCGATGCTACCCGTTTCTTCCTGGCGGCGCGCCGCGTGGATTCCCAGTTGACCTTCGATATCGACCTGGCCCGCTCCCAGACCAATGAAAACCCGGTGTATTACATTCAGTATGCCCATGCCCGGATTTGCAGCGTACTGCGCAAACTGGCCGCCGAAGGGGTTGAGCGTGGCCTGAACGAATGCGTGGGCGATTTGAGCCTGCTGACCCTGGATGAAGAAAAAGAACTGGCCAACCAGCTGGCCAAGTACCCGGAACTGATTGCCAATTCCGCCGCCCAGCGCGAGCCGCACCACCTCACCCACTACCTGCGTGAGCTGGCCGGCCAGTTCCACACCTACTACAACGCCCACAAGGTGTTGATTGAAGATACAGCCCTGCGGGACGCCCGTGTGAGCCTTTACCTGGCGGTACGACAGGTGATTGCCAACGGCCTGGACTTGCTGGGCGTGAGCGCACCGGAAGAGATGTAAGCCGGCCATGGCCAGAGACTACGCCAAAAAGGATCGCCCCGCGGGCAAAGGCGCCGCTGCCCCCAGGCAGAAGGCCTCCGCCCGCAAGGCACCAAAACCCAAGCGCAGCGCCCCTGCGCACAGGCAGCACGGGAGTTTGTCCTTGAAGTGGGTTCTGTCTCTGGCCGCCGTCGGTGGCTTTATCGGTTTTATTGTTTACCTGAACACCCTGCCTGCAGGCCCGGAAGCGCCGAAACAGGCAGCGCCGGCCCAGCAACAAGCAAGCCCTGCAGCCACCAAGGCCAGGCAGGACGCTGCCCGGCAAAAAGAGCAGAACTTCCGCTTCTATGAAATGCTGCCGGAATCCGAGGTGGTGCCTCCGAAAGTACAGGAGTACACCCCGGGGCCGGCCAAAACAGCGTTCGACTACATCCTCCAGTCCGGCTCCTTCCGCAGCAAGGAAGACGCCGAACGCCAGCGTGCCCAGATTGCCTTCCAGGGCCTTCGCGCCCACGTTCAGCAGATCACACAGGATAATGGCGGCATTTGGTACCGGGTGAATGTCGGCCCGTTCACCTCTCGCAGCCAGATGAATTCGGCTGTGGACAAGCTGGTATCCATCAATATCCAGCCCTTGGTTCGTAAAGTTCCCAAAGAAGGCTGAGTTTTGTGCAGGGGCAGGGTTGGCGGAAGGCTTTCCAAAAAACGCTCCTTGCGGCACATCCCTGTGGCGCTTCTGCTCCGCCATCCATGGCTCCGCAAATTTTTGGAAAGCCTTCCGCCAACCCTGCCCACGTAGCCACTTGAATTACCGCCAGCCGCCTCCATAAACCTGAAATACGATTTTCACACAGGCAACTGGAGCCAAAATGACTACCATAGTTTCCGTCCGCCGGGACGACGAAGTCGCCATGGGAGGTGACGGCCAGGTTTCTCTGGGCAACACCGTCATGAAAGGGAACGCCCGCAAAGTGCGCCGCTTGTACAACGGCCAGGTTATTGCCGGGTTTGCCGGTGGCACTGCAGACGCCTTCACCCTTTTTGAACGCTTTGAAGCCCAGCTGGAGAAACACCAGGGCAACCTCACCCGCGCGGCGGTGGAGCTGGCCAAAGACTGGCGTAGTGACCGTGCTCTTCGCAAGCTGGAAGCCTTGCTGGCCGTGGCCGACAAGACTGCGTCGCTGATTATTACCGGTAACGGTGATGTCATCGAGCCGGAACAGGGCCTGATTGCCATTGGTTCCGGCGGGGCCTTTGCCCAGGCAGCGGCGCGGGCACTGCTCGAGAATACCGATATGAGCGCCCACGAGATTGCAGAGAAGGCGCTGGAGATTGCCGGCGACATCTGCATCTACACCAACCAGAACCGCACTCTGGAAGTGCTGCCCATCAAAGACTGACCGGAGCGACCATGTCTGCAATGACTCCCCGTGAAATCGTTCACGAACTTAACAAACACATCGTGGGCCAGCAGGAAGCCAAGCGTGCCGTGGCCATTGCCCTGCGTAACCGCTGGCGCCGGATGCAGCTGGACAGCAGCCTGCGTGACGAGATTACCCCCAAGAATATCCTGATGATCGGCCCCACCGGCGTGGGTAAAACCGAGATTGCCCGCCGCCTGGCGAAGCTGGCCGATGCTCCCTTCTTGAAGGTGGAAGCCACCAAGTTCACGGAAGTTGGCTATGTGGGCCGGGATGTGGAGTCCATTATCCGGGACCTGGCGGATATGGCTGTGAAGATGCTCCGTGAGAAGGAGATGAAACGGCACGAAAACCGTGCCCTGGACGCGGCCGAAGACCGCATTCTGGATGCCCTGCTGCCGCCGGCGCGGGATTTCAACGAAGACAGCCAGCGTACCAGCAACGATTCCGCCACTCGCCAGATGTTCCGCAAGAAACTGCGCGAAGGTGAGCTGGACGACAAGGAAATCGAGATCGACCTGCGCAGCAGCAGTGCCGGCGTTGAGATTATGGCGCCTCCCGGCATGGAGGAGATGACCAACCAGCTGCAGAGCATGTTCTCCAACCTGTCTTCCGATAAGCGTAAGACCCGGAAAATGAAGGTGGCAGACGCCCTGAAACTGGCTAAGGATGAAGAAGCCGCCAAGCTGGTGAACGAGGAAGAGATCAAACAGAAAGCGCTGTTGGCCGTTGAGCAGAACGGCATTGTGTTTCTCGACGAGATCGACAAGGTGGCCAAGCGTTCCGAGAACACCTCGTCTGACGTCTCCCGCGAAGGCGTACAGCGCGACTTGCTGCCGCTGATCGAGGGCAGCACCGTAAGCACCAAGTATGGCGCCGTGCGTACCGATCACATCCTGTTCATCGCCTCTGGCGCGTTCCACTTGTCCAAGCCGTCGGACCTGATTCCGGAACTGCAGGGCCGTCTGCCGATCCGGGTAGAGCTGCAAGCGCTGACCCCGGACGACTTCAAGCGCATCCTGACCGAGCCGGACGCCTCTCTGGTGCAGCAGTATGAAGCCTTGATGGGCACCGAAGGCGTGAAACTGACGTTCGCAGACGATGCCATCGCCCGCATTGCGGAAGTGGCCTACAAGGTGAACGAAACCACCGAAAACATCGGCGCCCGCCGCTTGCATACGGTACTGGAGCGCCTGCTGGAAGGCCTGTCGTTCGATGCCGGCGACAAGGTTACAGAGGTGTTCGAAGTCACCGCCGCCTATGTCGACGAGAAACTGGGCGAGTTGGCAGAAGACGAAGACCTGAGCCGGTATATCCTTTGACATCCTCGCCCACCTGAAGGAAGGCGATTCCTACGGCGCTCAGTGGCGGCGTTAAGCCGCTGCTGAGTCGCTTCGGTGGGTTCCTGCTGCTGGCGACCTTGGTGCATCGCTCACTTCACAGGCGAACCGGGCGTGTCCCGCCCTTAAAATATTGATCGCGCCAACCGTGTCGGCGTTTTCCTTAAAGCCGCAATCCACGCAGTGGAACTGGGCCTGGGTTTGGCGGTTCTCTGCCGACACATGACCGCAGGCCGGACAGGTTCGACTGGTGTTGCGGGGTGGTACCGCCACCAACCACCCGCCGCTCCATTGGAGCTTGTAGTCCAGTTGGCGCCGGAACTCGAACCAGCCCTGATCCAGAATGCTCCGGTTCAGACCGGATTTGGCCCGGACGTTGCGCCCGGGTTGATCGAGCGTGCCGGCCGCTGACGCCGACATATTCCGCACCTTTAAGTCCTCGATACACACGATGGTTCTTTATAGCAGATACTGTGTAAATGAGTGAATGAATGAACGCAAGCTCTGCAACAGTGGGGCTTTCGTCTTTATGGGCCAAATTACACAGTGTGTAATCATGTGTGTAAAAAACTAAGACCTTGGGGCTCCGCCCCAAACCCCGCTCGGGCCGCCGAGTGCTCGGGAGTGCTGTCCAACGGGCAGCACTCCTCGTCATAGGCTGTGGCATCTCCACGGCTGTAAACGCCAAGCCCTATCGGGTGCGCTGCGCGCAGCATTGACAGCCGCTACGCTGCCGCAGAAGGCGGGCAATGCTTCAAGCATGGCTCAGCAGGCTTTCAAGATTAGTATTCCGTTGTGCGGCAACAGAGCCTCTGCCCAACGCACGCGTTATCAGCGACCGATCACCGAGCACACGAAGCCGCTCAGCCGGTCGGGTGATCGCTGTGTAGAGCAGCGTCTGGTCAAGCATGTGAGGGACATAGCCCGGCAGAAGCAGGATGCAGGTCGGCCACTGCGAGCCCTGCGACTTATGGATCGTAATGGCGTAGCCGAGATCCAAGGTTTCAAGCAAGCCTGCCGTGATCTCGACAACGCGCCCGTTCAGCTCCATCAAACCGAGCACTTCGTCTCTCGCCTCAGCGTACACGTCCGAGATCGTGCCAAGGTCACCGTTGCGGATATCGGCGTCGTAGTCATTCGCGGTGACCATCACTTGGTCACCCAGGCGCAACCTCGCGCCTCGACGGGTGACCCAGGGTATCCAACCGCGCAGATCGTCGCTGTAGTGCAGTTCGGGGCGCCGCTCGGCTGCGTCACGGTGCGATTGGATGAGGGCGTTGAGCGCATCGACCCCCAGTGGCCCTTTTCGCGTCGGGGTCAAGAGTATGCAGCCCTCTGCACCGCCGCTTTCTTCCCAGACACGGATAAGGGTTTCTGGAGAGCAGTCGGGATCGTAGTGGCAGTCACCGGACGCGCTGTTGAGCAGGCCGTGATCGTAGGTGTTCGTCCGCACTGCGGTAGCAAGGCGGTGAATCCCGGAGTCCTGTCCTTGGCGCTTTACCTGCGAAAGCTCAAAGGCTGGCAGATTGCTGCGCATGGCGGCGTGGAAGACTAGGCCCCCGCCTATGGGCGGAAGTTGCGCCACATCCCCTACCAGCAGAATCCGCGTCGCATAGGGAAGGATGCCGACCAGGCGGTAAGCGGTCAGCAAATCGACCATGGACGCCTCATCAACCACAAGCAGGGCATGCTCAGGAAAGTCCGGCTGATTCTCCCCACGATGGCCTGATAGAAGCTTTGCGATCGTGGCGGCGGGACGGCCCGTACTTTCAGCCATGCGTTGGGCGGCGCGACCGGAGAGCGCCACCTGGAATTGCGCCACCCCCTCCGCGATCTGGTCGTACACCGCCCAAATCGCCAGCAATATAGTGGTCTTTCCCGTTCCGGCGCCGCCTGAGATGATGCTGACCGGGGATTTCACTGCGCCCTTGACTGCTGCCCGCTGCTCTGCGGTCATCGCAAAGGGCAGCGTTGCTTCGAAAGAGCGAAGTGCGCTCTCGATAAGCTCGTCCGTCAGACCTTTCTCCCAAGCGGCCAGCATGGCGCCTGCACCGGCTGGGCGGGCCGCTGACCGATCAAGGAACCGCGCAACAGCATGTTCCTGAATCGCTGCACCGAGCCCCTGAAGTCCGCGCTCGGTTCGGATCAGGACGCCGTGAGCTATGGCTGCGTCGATCAGGCCGTTGCTGGCGATGCCAAGGTCTGTCGCAGCGCGCTCGGCACCCGCTACCAGTTCGTCATCGGAGACGACGGTGGAGCCGGTGCGGGCGCATAGGGAGCTGGCGACATGCTCGGCGATGGCCGCAAGTAACCGCGCTCTCGGTAGTTCGATTTTGAGGGTGGTTATCAGCTCAAGGATTTTCTTGAAAGACACACCGAAAGCGGCGAGCAGAAAGGGGTCGTCTTTGAGTCGATCCAATGCGCTTTCGCCGTATACGCGTGCAAGACGGTCTGCAATGCCAAGGGGCAGGCCGGACTCCTGTAGCCAGTTCAGAACGCCATACAGGTCCTCGGGCGGCCATTTCTCGATGAGGGTCTTGGCTCGGCCCTCGTTGATGCCCGAAACGACCATAAGCGCCTGTACGTCGCCGCGCCGCACAACCGCATCGATATCCGGAAGCGCCCTAACCAGGCGGCGAGCGATTACGTCACCCAGGCCGTCGATGTTTTTAGCGATCCACCGAGCCAAAAGCTCGCCCGAGGGGCGCACATACCGTGCGCTCTCGACGGTTAGCAGGTCGTCGTTGACCGTAAAGCCTCGGGCTTTGTAGTTGCGCCGCTCGATCTTTCCCTCAACCGACCAGATGCTGCCCACGCTCGCCGCCTCCCGCCATTGCGTGGGAAATTGGATGGCCAAGGTGGCATCGCGTTGCGCGTGTGAGCCGTCTTCGCGCACCTCCCAGGCCGTGCGAATGCCCGAGGGCCGGACTTTAGCGATCTGAACCATCATGGCCGAGGTGCCAGCCCCGTTTGCTGGATGACGGCGTCTATCGCCGCATACCGCTCCAGTTGTTTGCGAAGCAGCGCGTTCTCAGCCTTTAGCTTGGCGACTTCATCTTCGAGTCTACTGACGTCCGAGGCGCGCTGTGCAGCGCGTTTCTCAGAGCGCTCCCGAGCTGCCTCATGTGCCTGCGTGTCTTCCTGACTACCTCCAAACCACCTCTGCTCAGCGCTGGCCAGAGCCGCCCTCACAGCCGGGTTCTGATTGATCACGGAGCGGCTGAAATCCAGCTCGGCACACAGCGCGCCTCGGTTGATCTTACCGCCGCGCTCGTACTCAAGGTAATCGCCACACAGATCGCGCTCTGCGATCCACCAGTCGACGCGCTCGGCATACTCCTGTGCAAGCTCCCGGCGACTACTCATCGGAATCAACCTCCCCGACGATCTTGCGCAGGCCCGTCATGAATCCACGGGGAAACACCTCCACCCCAAGGTCGTTTTTCACTTGTCCGGCTTGCGTGACCAACCACCCCTGGCGCTCGATACATTCGTCAGAGGCAGCGAACCGCAGCGCCTTGATCTCGTTATCCGAGACGATGCCCTTGAGCGAAGGGAGAAGCTCGACGGAGGGTTCGGCGCTGGCTTCCAACTGCCTGACAGGGCGCTTATCGATCACGACCTCGGCCTGGTTCTTGAGAATGTTGAGCTGGGTACGATAGCGGTTGCGCTCGGCTATAATCTGGCCGAACAGCACGCGCAGAGCGGGATCGGGAATGCGCTCCAGCAGTTGATTGTCCTGAGGCACTCGGCGGGATCGACTCTGGATGCTGAGGGGCTTTTTTGTAGTGGTCTTGGCCTTCGCCGCCCACGCCTCGATCAGATCGCGGTAGTGCTTGTTAGCCGTTGCTCGAATGGACTCGTAGCCGACACCCCCGTATTCTGCCGAAAGTCGACCGATGGTGGTGATCGAGAAGTCGCGTTCGCCGCGATCATAATAGTCGCTCAAGGTTTCATTGAGCTTGTCAAGCGACTGCTGCGTCTTCGCCGTCTTGCCTTCTTTTAGATCCTCAAGAATTACGTCGATATCGATCTCCATCAGATGACCTCCTCATGTTGGATCAGCCGTTGCTTGATGCTCGGCAAGGCAAGCGGCGCGGCCTGGCTCATCTGCTCGATACCCGCCTCAAGAAGCCGGTCGTCTACTAAATACTCCTGGGCTTCGATGTAGTTCGCCGCAATCCGATACCCCTCCAGCTTGTCGCTCGGATGCGCGATCTTGGCCATTTTGCGAAGCAGGGCGTTGGCAGCGATCAACTGCGCCCGCTCGTCCATTTCCATCAACACCGGTTGATAGCCCTTCTGCATCATCATGCGGCTGAGTGCGAGCGTGCGCTTGGAGATGGCCGGGGTCTTGCGAAGGTCATCCTGTAGGTCGGGATAGAACTCCGCGTCCTCGCAGAGCAGCGACAGGTGCAGAAGCTCCGAGTTTGTCTCGATAAAGCGCATGCTCACCGCCAGATCTTCCTGCGAGCCTACAGCAACAAGCTTCTGCCCCTCGTCGCCCTCGCCGCGCTGGTTCTCGATATCCATCAAGCGCTGGATCACGTTGAAGCAGGCGACGAAGTCCTTGGCGTACTCATCGGCTTCCACTTGCTGCTTCTCATAGCGCCGCTCCAGCACTTGAAGCTCACCGTGCTTGGTGAATGGAGTGCCTTGCTCCTCCGCGAAGAACAGCTCATCCTTCAGCGCTTCCAGCTCGCCCTCGATCTCCACCGCCAGACTCGCTGCCTGGTGGGCCTTATAGCTGATCTGGTTGAACTGGCTGTTCAGCGCGGGCAGGTAGCTGGCCTCGGTGATGAACCAGCGGCAGCGAATGCAATTCTCGGGTCCATGGGGTACTGGAGCATAGATGGGATGAGTCCCCCTAGTGGCAACCAATTCGCCGCCGTTCCAGCAGCCGCCCAGCGTGCTCATCTCATCCGAACGAACGGTGTTGCCGCCGACCAGGCACAGCCCCGCCGAACGGTGCTCCCAACCGATGGGATTGCGGTTGGCGATGGCGGCCTCGACCGATTCCTCGCTGTTGCAGGCGGTGCGAGCCTGGATCTGGGACAGCTCCGCATCCTTGAGAAAGGTGCGGAGCGAGGCTTGTGCCTTGGCATCTAGCGCCGCGTGCGCCTCTTCCATTTTTTCCGCCATGACGGAGGGAGTGATCTTGTTGTAGTAGATCGTCATCAGCAGGCGCGTGTGGCCCGCCAGGAGCTTAGAGACGACCGGCAGGGGCAGGGCCGTATCCATGGTGTAGGCGGTAATCAGGGACACCCGCAGGCTGTGCAGCGGGAACAGGGTCTTCACTTTCGCTGTGTCAGGCGTGTCGTCCGGGTAGTCTTCCACCAGTTTCAGCGCGGTGCCGTCGCTCAGCGCATGGCCCGTCGCTGCCAGATTCTGCTCCAACCGCAGGAGCAGTTGATACCAGGACAGTGAGTAGGCTGTTCCGGAAATCGGCTTGGCGCGGCTTTCCGCGCTTTTCGCGCTGGCTTCCCGGAACAGGAAGCAATATTCGCCCATGGCCTTTAGCACGGCTGGGCTCTTAACGTGAATGGTGTGTTTGGTCTCCAGTGTGCTCGCACTGACGGGGGTGGTGATCGGGTTGTACTTCTCCTGCCAGTTGCGCAGCTTCTCAAGCCAGTACAGCAGCTCCTCGTGCTGCCAGGGGATCTTGTAGCCGCGATCCACCTCATTCTTGTTCTGATCGGCGGTCTTGTTGGTGGAGACGTAGAGCGCGGTGGCGTAGGTCTCGGTCATCGCATCGTAGGTGCGGCGGAACACGCCCTTGGCGTAAGGGCGCTTCTTGCTCCCGTAGGCGAAAGGGTGGGTATTCGGCACCCAGCGCCCGCCCTCATAGCGCCAAGTATCGGCCTCACCGGAGTCGAGAAGGCGAACCTGATAGGTGCGTAGCGGCAGGTGGAGTTTGACGAAGATCAGCATGGCCGTCACCGGCGACCACATCTGGTGGATGGTTACCTGTTTGGGACCTGGGCGGCGCCAGACGACCTTGGTGCGCCATACACAGTCGGGGTCGTCGTAGTCGATGGACTCTGGCTCCACCTCGAACCACGCATAGAGCACATTGTCATGCGCCCACGACCAGTCGCGGAAATGGCGATTAGCCCACGGGGCGCTACGCACAGCGCCTTCTTTGGGCTCCTCTTGCTCGCTGTCGTGAGCGTAAGGGCAGAGGATCTGTCGTAGCTGCTGAATGTAGCGGTACGGCAGCGGGTTCCTGACGGTCTCCTGGGTCGAGCTCTGTTTCACGATCCGCTCGAAAGGATTCGAGACGATGGGTCGAGCCACGCCGTGGTCGTCCTCGACGCTGTAATGCCGCTCGATGACGTGGTTGATGAAAATGGCCACGCAGTTCACGTGCTTCGCCTGCGTGCGTTGACTGTCAACGCCCGCAGCCCGCAGGACTTCGACAAATTCTTGGGAAGACGCCCTGTGTCCCGCGTGTCCCTTGAAAAACGCAGTGACATCCCTGGCGTAGGAGGCATGGCGCATCAGGTAAGTGACGAAGAAATGATGAAGAGCGTCCAGTTTATGGTTGACACCAGCGTCCTGAGTTGCGACCCATTCCGCCGCATACTGCTGCCACTGCAGCCAGTCCTCGCCATACTTGCGGGTAAGCCAGGAGAGCGTTAGATCAGACGATCGCCCGAGTATTTTCTGTGCCATTATCATACCCCTCCTAGTCGCGGCCGCTGGCCGGTGTAAAGCCCCTTCGGATCAATGTCTTCAAAACCGTGTTCAACCAGTGCCTTCCAGTCGGTGCTCATCGCCTTGGCGTCGGGCCGAGCCAGTTGCTCGGAAGCCGCGCTGAGCATGTTCGAAACGTCTTGGTTGCCTGGCAGGGTATAGACCGTTTGCGACTCAAGGGACTTGTGGTGAAGGCATTTTTTTCGGATCAGCGGGTCGATGCCCGCCTGGGTCAGACGCCGCCCGTAGTTGTGCCGATGCCCGTGCGGGTCGAACCCCTCTGCCTTGTTCGGCTCCAGGCCGATTCGGCGCAACCCGGCAGCGTAGTTATGGTTGAAGGCGTTGATCGTGTACGGGTTGCCGAACGCCTTGCTATCGAAGCTGATGAAGGCGTAAGGGTGATGTGCGTCCGCTGTTGCGCGGTATTTCAGGTAGGTCTTCCATAGGACCATGAAAACCCTAGCAAATTCGACTGGGAACCACTGCGCAATCAAGTAGCCTTCCCTGTCATCGACAAGCTTTGATTTCCAGCCCAGATATTGCGTCCCCTTCATCTCGCAACGCGGTATGCGCCCGTACTTCTCTTTCAGATACACCTTGCGAGTGCGCTCGCCCTTGCGGCTTTTCCAGCCCTCGGGAGCAACACCCTCGCGCTCGCTGTAGATGCGTACAAGCGCCTGGCTTGGGTCGGCGGGATTTTCGAAGACATCGGTGACCCACAGCAGCATGGCTTCGCTGACCCTAAGCCCCGCGCCGTGCATCAAAAGGAGAATCAGCTTGTCCCGCAGAGCGACGCGGGGATCTTTGGCGCCGCCGATGCCTTGGGTGAAGAAGGCTTCGAACTTGGAATTCGGAAAGGAGATCGCGTCATCCTCCGTCTTCGCAAGCGGGGTGCGGCCCTTGATACTCCGCGCACGCTTGACGGTGGTGCTGATGGACTTGTCTTTAATGTGGCCCAGGAAATCGTTCTGGTTCCGCCGAAACCATGCCGCGTAGTTGAGGCGCTCTTCATGCGGTGTGGCTTTGCGCAAAGGGTTCAGCGGCTTTGTGCCCTGCTTATCAGCAAGCCAGTCCGTGAAGCCCGTGAGTGCAATGATGCGCTCTCTCACGGTCGCTTCGGAGGCGGGCACCCAGTACAGGCCGGAAGGGTCTAGGCCTGATTCAGAGGCTGTCCCGCTGTACAGGCGCCTGACGAACGCCTGAAACAGCTTCTCGGGGTCTGTGAACGCTTCAGCGTTTGCTTCCATGTAGTCCAGAAGCATCGCCACTGCTCGGACGGCTTTCTCAAGCGTCGACTTGGAGCGCCCATTGGCTTGGAGGTAGAGGAGGTAGTCGGTTAGAGGCGAAAGTTCCCCCTCTTCCGTCATCAACAGAGGGATCTCGCTTGCGATCCCCGTGTTGTCCTCCACAATTTTTGCGACGACGCTGACTGTAGCCATGGCCACCCCTACACAAATTACATAAATTACACTATAAACCTCTTCTTAACAAAGATCAATAAGAAGCCACCCGGAGGTGGCTTCTTATCAAAATTACACACTTTCATGTGCTATATGTAACCATCGCGTGGTTTTGGCTTATGGCGGTCGTGGCTTTGTGGAGGTAGTCGCGGCGGGCGTTGCCGATCTGGGCGTGAATCCGCTGGACTCTGGCTTTCGCTTTCTTCCAGTTGTTGCTGAATTTGGTTTTTCGACTCAAAGCCCGCTGCGCCTTGCGCAGTCGAGCCTGGTGCTTCTTAAAGCTGTTAAGGGGTTTCAGGTGATCCTCGCCCTCAAACGCCAGCAAGGGACGATCAAAGGCGGCAAAGCGAGCCACACCTAGATCAATGCCAATGGCATCGCCCTTGGGGGTCGGCGTTTCCACTTCTCGCTCAGTCTGGATGCTGACAAACCACTTGCCGCCCGACTGACTCACGGTGACGTTTTTCACCGTGCCCAGAACCTCGCGGCTGTTGCGGTATCGCACCCATCCGAGCTTCGGCAGAAACAGGCGATTGTTCGCCTGGTCGAGCTTGCAGCCTTGAGGGTAGCGAAAGCTGTCGGAAACACCCTTCTTCTTGAAGCGGGGAAATTCCGCCCGCTTGGCGAAAAAGTTGGTGTAGGCCCGATCCAGATCCTTCAAGCTTTGCTGCAATGCCTGCGAAGGGGTTTCAGCTAACCATTCGGTTGCACTATCCAGCTTCCACTGGGTTAGCTCTTTGCATAAACCCGCATAGCTCAGCTTCTTCTCACCTTGCTCATAGCGCTCCTTTTGCAGCGCCAATGCCTTGTTAAACACGAACCGGCAGGAGCCAGCGAAACGGCGCATGAGGCGCTGTTGCTGACCATCGGGCCGGAGTTCGTATTTAAAGGCTTGCAGGCGTTTCATAACCCCACTATAGTTTGGTCTATGACACAAATCAACGATATCAGAACAGGTCGGCATTGCGTTTTTGTGATGCACGTTCATTTGGTCTTTGTCGCCAAATACCGAAAAACCGTGTTCGACAAGGATGCGATCGAGCGCCTGCGGGAGTTGTTCGAAAAGATCTGTGCCGGCTTTGATGCTGAGCTGAAAGAAATGGATGGGGAGGGCGATCACGTTCACCTGCTGGTGAACTATCCGCCCAAGGTGGCGGTATCATCGCTGGTGAACAGTCTGAAAGGCGCGTCCAGTCGCGTACTGCGCAAAGAGCGGCCTGATATCGCCTCACGGTTCTATTACAAAGGCGTGCTCTGGTCTCCGTCCTACTTTGCGTCCAGTTGTGGTGGGGCGCCGATAGAGATCATTCGCCAATATATCGAGCAGCAACAAACACCGCACTAACCGACCAATGGAGCGGCGACGCCGCTCTCACCTTATATCCCCGCCATGAATGACCGGGCTTTACGGTGTGTTGGGTAAGCAAAAGGCCGGAGGGAGTTATCCCGTCCGGCCTTTTTTGTGCCAGCTTGCCAGGCAGCCATTCAGAAAGCGGACTTTAAACCGGACATTTAACGCCTAAAAAGCAGCTCTTTCCTGCGACCGACTCACACCAAAGCCTTTATTTATGGGCGCTCACTGTGGCATTGTGGAGCTTTCAAAGCGGAAATTAAACCGGACACTCTCGCTCAAGTGCTATCAGAATATACCAAGGACTGTGTATGACTTCATTTATGGACCTGGCCCCGTTCGTACCGCAGGAAGAGGCGTTGATTAAGCACGAGCTTCTCGACCTTGCCAGCAGTCGATCCCCTCTGAAATGGGAAATCCCGGAACATGCGGAACCTTACTACTTCCCGCAGCTTGCTCCCGGTATCTGACTATCGATCAAAGGACAAAAGAGCCACAGACCCTACTGGACCCGGGAAAACAGATGGGTAACGTTACTCAGCCCGCTGGCCAGCTTGCCCTTCTCAGCCTGCTTCTTGCGGCCCTTGGCCACGTACAGCGGTAACAGCTCGCCATACAGGCTGGTGGAGATGGTGCGCTGTTCGTCTTCCAGGCGATCCCGACGCAGCTTGATGCCGTATTTCGCCAGTTTCGGTTCCAGCTCATCAGCCCGGCTGAGCAGGTCCCGCCGGGTCATCTGGTAGGCATGTTCGCACACCATGCGCCGGCTCTGGAAGCTGAAGACGTTGGAGAAGAACAGCTTGGCGTCGTCCCGGGTGGGCTCGAACAGCAGGATGTCTTTGTCCGGGTAATCCCGGGCGTATTGGGCAATACCCGACTGCATTCTCGAATAGACCATGGTGCGGAACATCTGGGACAGCAGGTTGGGCATGCCCGAGCGGGTGAGATCGCCCGGCTGCATGGTGCCTGCCCGCACGGCGGCGCTGGCATCGATGGGCACTTGCGGATTAACCGCCAGCACCAGGTCCGCACCATCCTCGAAAGCGACGGATGCATGCAGGCCTTTTCTCAGGGTGCCGTCCACATAGTACCGGCCATCTACGTCTACCGGTACATACAAGCCTGGAGAGGCCGTGCTGGCCTGCACCGCCCTGGAAATGGGCACGTGGTCAAAACCCGGCGCCCCGAAACACACGGCTTCGGTGCTTTCTACATCGGCAGCCACCACGTACAGCCGGTGCTTCAGTTGCCGGAAGTCGTTAGTACGCCCCAGCATGGTGAACGCCCGGCGCAGGTAATCATGAAGACCTTCATTGTCGAACAGCCCCGCCGGGGCTGCCTGGGCCAGGATGGTCATGGCTTCCAGAAGGCTCTGGTCGTACGGGTTGTTGACGAAACGGCTGATGGCGGTGGAAATCAGCTTCGGCACGGCCAGCAAGCGGTTACCGTACTCCCGGAGCGCCGGGCGGTAGAACACTTCCGGATGGAAGGGATGCACTTCGGCTTCGTTGCGCACAAAGATCCGGCACAGCTGGGCGGTGGTCACCTGGTTGGCCAGGTTGGCGGCCACAAAGGAGCCGGAGTTCACGCCTACGTACACGTCCACATTATTGAAGTCGAGGCCGTCCAGCGCTTCATCCAGCGCCCGCAGGGCACCGATTTCATAAATACCGCCCAATGGGCCGCCGCCGCCAAGGGCGAGGCCAATGCGTGGTGCGGATTTAAGCTCGGTCGACTGCTTCATCGGCTGTCCTTCACGGTTACTGCAGCGAATTTACCCTACTAACCTAACAACGGTTTTTAGAGTGCGCACCCTATAACCACCGGAAAATCAGGAAACGGCCTGTTCCGCCAGTGCAACGGGGGAGGATTTCACCGGGCGCAGGTAGCGGCCGAAACCGGCATTTCGGATGGCCAGGTCAACGCAGCTCTTGATCACATGCGGAGAGTCCAGCAGCAATACATCTTCCAGCAACTGGATCGCCCATTCCCGGTCGATACTGCGAATAACCGATTTCACCTTGGGCAGGCTGGCTGCGTTCATAGATAGCGAATCGTAACCCATGGCCATCAGCAACAAGGCACCGCCCGGATCACCGGCCAGCTCGCCACAGATGCCCACCGGCTTGCCTACGGAGTGGGCGTCCTGTGCAATCCGCACCAGGGCCTGCAACACGGCCGGGTGGTAGGAGTGGTAAAGCTGGGCCACGCGGGGGTTGTTTCGGTCGACCGCCAGCAGGTACTGGGTGAGGTCGTTGGAGCCTACCGACAGGAAGTCCACCCGCTCGGCCAGTTCGCGAATCTGGTACACCGCAGCCGGCACTTCCACCATCACGCCCACCTTGGGCATGTGAATGTCGTAACCTTCTTCCCGAACCTCGTGATAGACCCGGTAAATCAGGTGCAGAGACTCCTCCACCTCGGAGATATTGCTGATCATAGGCAGCATGATCTGCAGATTGTTCAGGCCCTCGCTGGCCTTGAGCATGGCCCGCACCTGCACCAGGAAGATTTCCGGGTGGTCCAGGGTAACCCGGATGCCACGCCAGCCCAGGAACGGGTTTTCTTCCTGGATAGGGAAATAGGTCAGGGCCTTGTCGCCGCCAATGTCCAGGGTACGCATAGTAACCGGGTTGGGGGCGAAGGCTTCCAACTGCTCCCGATAGTATTCCCGCTGCTCCTGCTCGGACGGGAAGCGATCCTTGATCATAAACGGCACTTCGGTGCGGTAAAGGCCAATACCCTCGGCGCCATGGGAAAGCGACCGCAATACATCGGTCATCAGGCCGGTATTCACCAGCAACGCGACCCGGTGGCCGTCGGTGGTTTCACAGGGTTTGTC
Organism: Marinobacter sp. L-46; assembly: GCF_056859535.1. Lineage (NCBI taxonomy): Bacteria > Pseudomonadati > Pseudomonadota > Gammaproteobacteria > Pseudomonadales > Marinobacteraceae > Marinobacter > Marinobacter sp. L-46. Next base: position 54,731 of record NZ_JBSXOP010000087.1, on the reverse strand, counting down.
CCGCAGGGCTTCCAGGCCGCGAATCAGCTCGTTTTCTTCATCGCAAATAGCCTGGTAGAAGGCCCTCAGATCCGCTGAGGGCGAGGCGAAAATCTGCCCTTCGAAACCGTCGACAATCAGTTCCCTGCCATCCAGCTGGTTCACCGGGATGTCCACCAGGCCCATCACCGTTGGCACACCCATGGCCCGGGCCAGGATGGCCACGTGGGAGTTACTGGAGCCTTTTACGGATACCAGCCCCACAAGCTGGCCTTTGGGCACTTCCCCGAGCATGGCCGGAGTGATTTCTTCACTGACCAGTATTGTATGCTCCGGATATTCCAGGTGCTTCTGCTCACCTTCCTGCAAATGTGACAGCAGGCGGCGGCCGAGATCCCGGATATCCACCACCCGCTCCTGCAGGTAGTGGTCGTCCATCATTTCAAAATGCCGGATGTACTGCTGAACTACCTGCTTAAGGGCGCCCTGAGCCCAGATGCCTTCGCGGATCTTGTTGACCACCTCGCCGGGCAGTGCTTCATCGCTGAGCATGCGCAGATACACGTCGAACAGTGCCTGCTCTTCCGGGCGCAGCTGGGACGCGAGCCGGTTCGCTACCCGTTCGATGTCTTCCCGTACTGCCTGCACGGCGGACTGGAACAGCGCCAGTTCCTGCTCGATCTCCTCGGTGGGCTTCTCGGGCACCAGATCCAGGTCTGCCGCCGGATACACAACTACGCCAGTGCCAATGGCCACACCCGGAGCGCCGGGCACGCCGTTGAAGCTGACGTCCTGGGTTTCTTCACCGGTAAGCGACAAGCCACTGATCGCGCCCGTGGCTTCACTGTGGGCGATCACCCCGGCCAGTTGGGCTGATACGGTGACCAGGAATGCCTCTTCCCCTTCATCAAAGCACCGGGAGCTTTCCCGCTGCTGTACCACCAGCACACCAAGTACGCGACGGTGGTGGATAATGGGCACACCCAGGAAGGAACGGAATCGTTCCTCACCGGTTTCAGGAAAGTAGCGGTAGCGCGGATGGGAAGGCGCATCTTCAAGGTTGATAGGCTCCTCACGGGAGCCGACCAGGCCAACCAGGCCTTCGGAGTAGGCCAGGCTGACCTTGCTCACAGAATCCTTATAAAGGCCTTCGGTGGCCATCAGGATATAGCGGTTGGAGGCAGGGTCGAGCAGATAAACGGAGCAGACCTCGGTGTTCATAGCCTTCTGCACCCGCGATACGATGATATCCAGCGCCTCGTTCAGATCGCGGGCGCTGTTCACCTCTTGTACTAGACTTCGCAGGATGCTCAGCATGGAGTCAGTCCGTCATTTCTGGTGTTCCTTCAACGCCGGTTCTGCTCACTCCGATGCCACTGTTCCATGTTATGGAACAGTCTGGGAGCCAGTTCTCTCAGCGCACGTCTGTATACTTCTCTCTTGAATGAGACCACCTGCCCCAACGGATACCAGTAGCTTACCCACTGCCAGCCGTCGAACTCCGGTGAATCCGTGCCATCCACGCGTACATGCGCGTCTGGCGATAACATCCTCAGCAGGAACCATTTCTGTTTTTGCCCCACACAAACGGGGTGCGAGTTGTGGCGTACCATCCTTCGCGGAAGACGGTATCGCAGCCAGCCCCGGGTGCAGCTGATGATTTCCACATCGCTGGCACTGAGGCCGATTTCCTCTCCAAGCTCCCGATACAGCGCGTCTTCCGGTGATTCATTGTGCTTGATACCACCCTGCGGAAACTGCCAGGAGTCCTGCCCTATTCGCCTTGCCCAGAGAACTTCGCCCCTGTGGTTGGCCAGAATGATTCCGACGTTGGGTCTGAAACCGTCTGAGTCGATCACGGCACAGTCCTCGTTAAAGTCGGCTGCCGGTTAATTTGTAACCGGCGGAAATTGTCCAAGTTGCTCTCATTCTTACAGAATCCCAAGGGTTCGGCAAACGGAGCCGTTGGCGGCAGGTCATGCTAGACTGTGCGCCTTGCTACGAAGCCTGTAACGATGGGAGGAAACGGCTTGACGCTCGCAATTTTTGATCTGGACAACACCCTGCTCAATGGTGACAGCGACCACGCATGGGGTGAGTTTCTGGTGGAAGAAGGCATGGTGGATGCCGAAGAGTACAAGCGGGCCAATGACCGCTTTTACGAGGAATACCTGAACGGCGAGCTGGACGTTTTCCACTATCAGCGCTTTGTACTGGCACCGTTAACCCGGCACAGCATGGATGAGCTGGAAAGCTGGCGCGAAGCCTTTATGGCCAAGAAAGTTCAGCCGATGATGCAAGACAAGGCCGCGAAACTGCTGGCAGAGCACCGCGAGCAGGGTCATACGCTGATGATCATCACCGCCACTAACCGATTTATTACCGAACCGATTGCCGAGTTACTGGGCGTAGACCACCTGATTGCTACGGAACCGGAGCTGGTAAACGGCAAGTTCACCGGCGAAGTGGCAGGTACGCCGAGCTTCCAGGAAGGCAAGGTGGTGCGGCTGAATGACTGGCTGGCCGCCCATAACGAGAGCCTGGACGGAGCCTGGTTCTACAGTGATTCCCACAATGATTTGCCGCTTTTGCGGAAGGTGGAGAATCCAGTGGCGGTGGATCCGGATCCGACGCTGGAGAAGACGGCGATCGAGAACGGCTGGGCGGTGATGTCGCTGCGGGATTGATCTTGGCTGGTGCACCAACCCTGACGGATGCAAAGGGGTCTGACCCTACGGGTCAGACCCCACCCTTCTCTACCGCCATTCTCCCCTGGCGGCAATCACAAAAACCCGGTAAGAGAGCGCACAAAGCACGACTTGATATAGTCGGTCTCCGGAATCCCCGGCACGATCGGATGATCAGGTGCCTGATGGCCCTGCTCCAACAGCTGCACAAACCGGTCAATCTTGCGGCCGCTGCCACGGATGATGTCAATCAGCTTTTCCTGGGACAAATGCATGGAGCAAGATGCGGACACCAGCAAGCCATCACGCTCCAGCAAACGCAGCCCCAGTTGGTTCAGGCGGGCATAGGCCTGCTCACCGGCTTTCTGGTCCCGGCGGCGGGGAATGAGTGCGGGCGGGTCCAGCACTACGATGTCGAACTTCTCTTTCTCGTCCGCCAGGGCTTTCAGGGCGTCGAAAGCATCGCCTTCAATCGTATCCACATTCTCCAGCCCGTTCAGTTTGGCATTGTGATGCACCGCATCCACTGCCGATGAAGACGCGTCTACACAGGTCACCTGGGATGCACCCGCACAAGCCGCTTGAATACCCCAACCACCCACGTAGCTGAACACATCCAGCACCTTCTTGCCGGGCGCATAGGCCTGAAGGCGCTGGCGGTTCATGCGGTGGTCGTAGAACCAGCCGGTTTTCTGGCCGCCAGCCAATGGCACTTCAAAGCGGGCGCCGTTTTCTTCTACCAGAACGGTGTCGGCTTCCGGGCCATGAGCAAATTCCACGTAGGTATCCAGACCTTCCACCTTGCGCATCTTGCCATCGTTTTTCAGCACGATAATGCGGGCATGGGCCAGGCGCTGAACGGCTCGCACGATGGCGTCTTTCATTTGCTCCATGCCGGCGGTGGAGATTTGCACCACGACTACGTCGTCAAAGCGGTCAACCACCAGACCAGACAAGCCATCGCTGTCGCCAAAGACCCAGCGGTAGAACGGTTTGTGAAACAATCTTTCCCGCAGACTCAGTGCTGCCTCCATGCGGTCGGTTAAGCGCTTCGGCGTCATGCCATGGTCCGCCTCCCGGCTGATCAGCCGGCCGCAAATCAACGCATGAGGATTCACAAAGGCGATACCCATGGGCTTGTCATTCGAAGCACGCACCTGCACCTGCGAGCCAGGTTCAAACCCCGGCAGCGGGCTACGCTTGGTGTCCACCTCATTGCTGTAAACCCACAAGTGGCCGGCACGGAGACGGCGTTCTGCGCCTTTGCGCAGGTAGAGAACGGGAAAGTCCATCAATGATTATTCCTCAGCGGCCACGTGTTCTGCGTACGCCGCAGCATCCATCAGGCCGTCAAGCTCGCCTTCATCGGCCAGCTTCACCTTGAACATCCAGCCATCGCCATACGGGTCTTCATTGACGATTTCCGGCTCGTCTTCAAGCTTTTCATTGATCTCGATAACCTCACCGGTCACCGGGCTGAATACGTCAGACGCTGACTTAACGGATTCCGCCACACCGGCTTCCTCACCACCGTTAACAGTCACGCCGACCTCGGGCACGCCGATATAGACCACATCGCCCAGTTGCTCCTGGGCAAAGTCGGTGATGCCCACGGTAGCCGTGCCGTCAGCCTCTACCCGCACCCATTGGTGAGTCTCGATGTATTTCAGATCTGCAGGAATGTCGCTCATGATTTGTGTGTCCTGTTGAAATTTTCCGCGCAGTTTAACCGAAGAGATTAGTTCCAGCGAATGCTCCGGGCCAGCTTCACGAACGCGCTCAGGTAATCCACGGCTTCGTCGCGCTCCCGGAAGCCCAGAAAGATCTGTTTGGGCATGCCCTGCTGGCCCAGTTTCAGGGCTTTTATAGGCAGGTTGCGGGCATATTCATCTACCAGCCACCGGGGCAGTGCACTCACGCCTCGCCCTGCGGCCACCATCTGCAACATGATGTCAGTGGTTTCAATGGTTTTATGCCGAGCCGGACCAGTATGGGCGGGCAGGAAGAACCGGGTAAAAATGTCCAGGCGCTCGACCGCAACCGGATAGGTAATGAGGGTTTCCTGCTCGAGCTGATGGGGTTCTACCCAGTGCTCGCCCGCCAGCGGATGGGTTTCGGGGACGACCAGCACCTGCTCATAATCGAATACCGGCTCGAAACACACGCCGGGCTTGTGCAGCGGGTCCGGGGTCACCAGCAGGTCGATGTCATGGCCGAACAACGCGCCCATGCCACCGAACTGGAACTCCTGTTTTACATCCACATCGACATCCGGCCATTGCTGCAAGTAGGGGCCGACGACCTTCAACAGCCATTGGTAACAGGGATGGCATTCCATACCCACCCGCAAGCTGCCTCGCTGGCCTTTGGCAATCTGGCGGATCTGCATTTCTGCATGCTCAAACTGTGGCAGCAACCGATTCGCCAGCCCCAGCAGCTGATTGCCGGCCTGGGTAAACCGCAACTGGCGGCCTTCCCGAAGCCAGACAGGCGTACCCAGCTGCTGCTCCAGCTTTCGCATGGCATGGGACAACGCCGACTGGGTAAGGTGCAGCTGTTCGGCCGCAGCCGTCAGGGAACCCTGCCGTTCAACAGCGCGCAGAATCTCCAGGTGATTTCGTTCGATCATGACCATCCGTGAATTTTGTTCATTGAATGTTGAAATAATACCATTTTTATTCATGCAATCACCCACCTAACCTTAGCTCCTGATTCAACACACAGATTCAAGGATTTGATCATGGCAACCACACACAACCTGGGCTTCCCCCGCATTGGCGGACAGCGGGAGCTGAAATTTGCACTGGAAGATTACTGGGCCGGCCGGCAAACCGAGCAGAAGCTGGCAATCACCGCCACTGACCTGCGTCGGCACCACTGGCAGCAACAGGCCGGGCTGGATTTCGTACCTGTGGGAGATTTTTCCCTGTACGACCAGGTGTTAGACATGTCCGTTACCCTGGGCAACCTGCCGGCACGAGTCGCAGACAAGCAAGGTTCGGAGCTGGACGCCTATTTCCGCGCCGCCCGGGGCCGGGGCGCCAACGACAGCCCCTGTTGCGCCACCGCAGCGGGCGAGATGACCAAGTGGTTCGACACCAACTATCACTACATTGTGCCGGAGTTTACCGCCGACACCCGTTTTGAACTGAACCCTGAGCGACTGCTCGCCCAACTGGCCGAAGCGCAAAAACAGGGCGTTAAGGCCAAACCCATCATCATCGGGCCAGTGACCTACCTCTGGCTGGGTAAAACCTCCGATGGCAGCAACCGGCTGGACTTGCTGGAACGCCTGCTGCCTGCGTATTCGCAACTGCTGGAAGCCCTGGCCGATGCCGGCGCCGACTGGGTACAGATTGATGAACCGGCCCTGGTGACCGACCTGGACGCCAACTGGCGCTATGCCTTCAATCTGGCCTATCACCAGCTCAAGGCCAATCGCCCGAAACTGCTGCTGGCCACCTACTTCGGAGAACTCCGGGACAACCTGCAACTGGCCTGCGAACTGCCGGTGGCCGGGCTGCACATTGATGCCGTGAGCGCACCGGCAGAAGTCAGCCGGGTGGCGGACTGGCTGCCGAGCCACAAGATTCTCTCGCTGGGCGTGGTCAATGGCCGCAACATCTGGAAATCCGACCTGAACAATATTCTGGACTGGCTCGAACCACTGAACGAAAAGCTGGGCGAGCGCCTGTGGCTGGCGCCCTCCTGTTCACTGCTGCACGTGCCGGTCGACCTGGCCCGTGAGCAGGAGCTGGATACCGAAATCCGTAGCTGGCTGGCCTTTGCAGTGCAGAAACTCGATGAGCTGCAAACGCTTGCAAAAGCACTTAACGAAGGTCGCACCGCCGTGCGCAGCGAACTGGCTGAAAACCGTATCGCCATCGAAAGCCGTCGCAGATCCAGCCGGGTAACCAACCCTACCGTTCAAAAAGCCGTTGCTGCGGTAACGCCAGAGCTGGGCAATCGCCAAAGCCCCTACCCCCAGCGAATCGCCAAACAACGGCAAATTCTTAGCCTGCCGGCATTCCCGACCACCACCATTGGCTCCTTCCCGCAAACCCCGGAAATCCGCCAGGCCCGCCTGCAGTTCCGCAAAGGCGAGCTGAGCGGCACCCAATACACCGAGCAAATGCAGGCAGAAATCGCCCGTTGCATCGAAGCGCAGGAAAAACTGGGGCTGGATGTGTTGGTGCACGGCGAACCCGAGCGCAACGACATGGTGGAATACTTCGGTGAACAGCTCGACGGCTACGCCTTTACGCGCTTCGGCTGGGTACAGTCCTATGGCTCCCGCTGCGTGAAACCGCCCATTCTGTTTGGCGATATTCGCCGGCCCAGGGCAATGACTGTGGACTGGATCCGCTACGCCCAGTCTCTCACCGACAAACCGGTGAAGGGTATGCTGACCGGCCCGGTGACCATTCTGAACTGGTCCTTCGTGCGGGACGATCAGCCAAGAAAAGACTCCTGCCTGCAACTGGCCCTGGCCATTCGCGAGGAAGTGCAGGATCTGGAGAAAGCCGGCGTGAATATCATCCAGATCGACGAAGCCGCCCTGCGCGAAGGCCTGCCGTTGCGGCAGTCAGACTGGGCAAACTACCTGGACTGGGCCATCAACAGCTTCCGCATCGCTGCCAATGGCGTGGAAGACGGCACCCAGATCCACACCCATATGTGCTATTCGGAGTTCAACGACATCATCGAAGCCATCGCCCGCATGGATGCCGATGTGATCACCATTGAAACCTCGCGGTCAGATATGGAACTGCTGGATGCCTTCCGGAACTTTGAATACCCGAACGATATCGGGCCGGGCGTGTATGACATCCACTCGCCCAACATTCCGGACAAGGACCACATCATCAACCTGATGACCCTGGCGGCAGAGCGCATCCCGGCAGAGCGGCTGTGGATTAACCCGGATTGCGGATTGAAAACCCGCAAGTGGGAGGAAGTAACGCCGGCGCTGGAGACAATGGTGGCGGCTGCGCAAGCACTGCGGGCCTGACACTCGCGCACAGTTTTGTCCCTATATGTTACAAACCGGCGTGCAGGTCAGCCATTGGGAATATATAGGGACATCTTGATCGGCTAGTAGCCGGCGCTACCTTCATCCAGGTTGAACCGGAACTGCTCTGCGCGGCAGACTTTTGTGGTGATGTTGCCGGAAGGATCGAGCTCAAACCAACGGTAGCCCGGGGCTAACGGTTCTACCGCAAAATCAGTGGAACCTCGCGTAAACTGAATACAGGTCGACGGAGAGGCCATTAGCTGCACGCCATTGCGCTGCTGCTGAAGCTCCTGATGAATGTGCCCCCAGAGCACGCCTCTGACGTTCGTGTGCCGGTCGATCACCTGCCAGAAAGCCTCACGGTTTTTGAGGCCTATCTGGTTCATCCAGTCCGAGCCGATATCGACGGGGTGATGGTGCAGGCAAACCATGGCGGGCAAGCCCGAGTGTTCCGACAGGGTTTGATCCAGGAACGCCAATTCGTCCGCCGAAAGTTCTCCATGCACTTTCCCGTGTACGGAGGAGTCCAGCATAACGAAGTGCCAGCCCCCAAGCACAAACTGCCGGCGCCGGGCGTCGAATTCATCCGCAACGGCGTACATGGTGGCTGAGTCATCGTGGTTACCGGCAATCCATGCAGACGGGCACTGGAAAGCCTCCAGTTTCTGCCCGAAATAATGATAGGAAGCCACGGAAGCATCCTGGCTGATATCGCCGGTGGCCAGAATCAGGTCAGGCTGGCCATGGCTGCGCAGAGCCTCTTCAATGACGGCCGACAGGCTTTCGCGGGTGTTCACCCCCAGCAGGGCACCATCTTCCCGTGCCATCAGGTGCGGGTCTGTCAGCTGTAAGACTTTTAGCGGGCGGGCAGATTTGGGGTCAGACATTCAGGACCTGCTGTGTTCGGAGCAAATGGTTGAAATTACAACGAGTGTACGATGGCCGGGTTCCTTTTGATTAATGTGAAATCGTAGATTGTTCACATTCTGGCCCGCAGACACAAAATTTTTGCAGTTTTTGACAACTTCACCACAGGCAGAGTGAGATGCTGTCTAGTCGATCCCCTCACCCGCCGACCAGACGGCATTCTCCATAGGCAGGTGCCCAAAGCGCAAACAGTAGTCCAGCCAGTCGGCCAGGAAACCATTCACCTGAACCTTTTCATCGGGGTGATGCATAAAACGGTTCGGGTAATCGTTCACCGGCGCGATCTGGCGCTGCCGGTAGCAACTGATGACTTCCGCCATCATTGCATCGTGGTAGACCCGCACGGTCATCTGTGGATTATTCAGCCAGCGGCCGCTGTTGTGGACCTGCTCCAGCAACAGGGTTTCGGTAAACTTTGCCGTTTGCAGCACTTCAATCCGCACTCGCCCCAGGTACTGGTTCTCCCGGTGCAATTCAAACTCGCACACCGGCTTGCCATCGGATTCCAGCTGCCGCAGTTTGCGGAGCCGCTGATAGTTGCCATCACACAACGCACCCAGCTGGCGTAAATCCGGCACATAGGACTTGGGACGCTTCACCCACTCAGTCATGCCAACCACTCCCGGCGCAGCCTGTCGCGGTTCAGCTGTAGCCACTGGATAGCAATGATCGCAGCGGCATTGTTAATGCGGCCATCGGCCATCATGGCGAAGCACTCGTCGGCGCTGACCACGTGGCTGAGAATGTCTTCGTGTTCATGCTCCACACCGAAAATACCACCGGCTTCGGCAGTGCTGACCTGGCCACAGTACAGGTGGATCATCTCGGTGGTGCCGCCGGGGGAAACCAGGTAATCACAGATCTTGTCCAGCCGGCTGAAACTTAACCCGGCCTCTTCCTGCCCTTCCCTCTGCGCCACGTCTTCCGGGCTTTCGCCCTCTTCGTTCATTCCGGCTACGAGCTCCAGCAACCAGGGGGATTGGTTGCGGCCCAGGGCGCCGAGACGGAACTGCTCCAACAGCACGACTTCATCCGTTTGCGGGTCGTAGGGGAGCACGCAGGTGGCATCGCCGCGGATGAAGAGTTCGCGGGTGAACGTGGGCATGTCGCGGCCGTCAAAGCGCGGGTGGGTCAGCCAGAGCTTGTCCATGCGGAAGAAGCCCTGGAAAACGGTTTCGCGTTTTTCGATTTTGACGTCGCTGGCGTTGAACTGGAACGGTTTCGGCATTCGGGTTTCCGGTTTGGTGTTCGGCTTGGAACGATAGCCTTTGGGGTTGCTTGGGTGCAAGTGTCTTACGGCTGGTGTAATGGTTTGGTTCTGGCCCCAGCCTTCCTCGGGTTGGCGCATGGCAGAACGCCATCTCTATATCAGCGATTTCTCAAGATCAAAAACTCATGTTATGATCTGAGCATAACTTTAGAGGTAGGCAATCCATTGGACGGATTAGAACAGCTTCTGGCCATGCATGGCAGCCAGGTGCACAGGGATGATGGTTACTGGTGGAAGATTGAAGCGTGGTGCGTGCCGCCAACGCGAGAGAGGCCCCATGGTATCCGGTATAACCTCACGCTCCATGACAAGCACAACCGGCGTCTATTTGGCATGGACAATGCCCATGCGGTAAAGCCGGCGAGAACGGGGCTGAACAGCGGCAAGGTGCATGAGTTCGATCATGTTCACCAAACCATGTCAGACACAGGTACACCTTACGAGTTTAAGGATTGTTTTGCGTTGCTGAGCGATTTCTTTTCTGGCGTGGATAAAACAATCTCAGACATCAACGGAGGCCGTCGATGAAAGCATGCATTGGCATAATGCCCGAGGAGTTGATTCGAAAAAGATTACTGGCGATGGCTCAGGGGCTGTACACACCGGGGGCTGACGAACCCCTGGTTTGGTATACCTCACTAAATGCGGTGTCTCAGGTTTTGTGCCCGGAAAACATCAGGCTTTTGCGCTTAATCGATTCGGAAAAACCTCAAACAATGACGGAGCTCGCCCGCCTGACTGGTCGTGCAAAAAGCAACTTGTCCCACACGTTGAAATCCCTGAGCGACAAGGGGTTTGTCAGGCTTGAGAGGCAGAGCGGAAACACTCTTAAACCAGTGGCCTTATTTACAGATTTCGAGATCATTTCCAGCTCGGAAATTGAGAACAAGATTCGCAAAGTGGCAAAAGACAGAGACGTAGCCTAGATATTACTGCAAAAACCGCAAAGAGCCGGGGTGGTGGGCCGGTTCAGAAATTTGCGGAGCCATGGATGGCGGAGCAGAAGCGCCCACGGATGGCTTGAGCGTTTTCTGAACCGGCCCACCACCCCGGCTCTAAGCACCCAACCAAAAGGCTAGGTGCTCACAAACTCCAACCTCAAACCTTGTCGTAAAGCTTGGAGCCAGACTCCACGAACTCCCGCGATTTAGCCTCCATGCCGGCGTCAATTGCCGAGACTTCGTCAATGCCCTGCTCTGCTGCGTAATCCCGCACTTCCTGCGAGATTTTCATGGAACAGAACTTCGGCCCGCACATGGAGCAGAAGTGGGCCACTTTGGCGGATTCCTTGGGCAGGGTTTCGTCGTGGTAGGCGCGGGCGGTGTCCGGGTCCAGGCCGAGGTTGAACTGGTCTTCCCAGCGGAACTCGAAGCGGGCCTTGGACAGCGCGTTGTCGCGAATCTGGGCGCCTGGGTGGCCTTTGGCGAGATCGGCAGCGTGGGCGGCGATTTTGTAGGTGATGATGCCGGTTTTCACGTCGTCTTTATTGGGCAGGCCCAGATGCTCTTTCGGGGTGACGTAGCAAAGCATGGCGCAGCCATACCAGCCGATCATCGCCGCGCCGATGCCGGAGGTGATGTGGTCATAGCCCGGGGCGATGTCGGTGGTCAGCGGGCCGAGGGTGTAGAACGGGGCTTCATCGCAGCATTCCAGTTGCTTGTCCATGTTCTCCTTGATCAGGTGCATGGGCACGTGGCCGGGGCCTTCGATCATGCACTGGACGTCGTGTTTCCAGGCGATCTTGGTGAGCTCTCCCAAAGTTTCCAGTTCGCCAAATTGTGCCGCGTCGTTGGCATCGGCAATGGAACCCGGGCGCAGGCCGTCACCGAGGCTGAAGGAGACATCGTAGGCCTTCATGATTTCGCAGATGTCTTCAAAGTGCTCGTACAGGAAGCTTTCTTTGTGGTGCGCCAGGCACCACTTGGCCATGATGGAGCCACCCCGGGAAACGATGCCGGTGGTGCGTTTGGCGGTGAGGGGCACGTGGTGTAAACGAACACCCGCGTGGATGGTGAAGTAATCCACGCCTTGCTCGGCTTGTTCGATCAGGGTGTCCCGGAAGATTTCCCAGGTCAGGTCTTCCGCAACGCCGCCCACCTTTTCCAGCGCCTGATAGATAGGCACGGTGCCGATGGGAACCGGGGAGTTGCGGATGATCCACTCGCGGGTTTCGTGGATGTTCTTGCCGGTGGACAGGTCCATCACCGTGTCGGAACCCCAGCGGATACCCCAGGTCAGTTTTTCTACTTCGTCTTCGATGGACGAGGTCACCGCCGAGTTGCCGATGTTGCCGTTGATTTTCACCAGGAAGTTGCGACCGATGATCATCGGCTCGGTTTCCGGATGGTTGATGTTGGCGGGAATAATCGCACGGCCCCGGGCCACTTCATCCCGAACAAACTCGGGGGTGATCTCCGGCGGCAGGTTGGCACCGAAGGACTGGCCGGGGTGCTGGTCCGCCAGCAAGCCGTTGGCCCGGGCCTCCTGCAGCTTCATATTTTCCCGAATGGCAACGTATTCCATCTCCGGCGTAATGATGCCCTGGCGAGCATAGTGCATCTGGGATACGTTTCTGCCGGGCTTGGCGCGCAGTGGCTTGCGCTCGTCCATAAACCGCAGGGGGTCAAGCTGAGGGTCTTTCATGCGGCGGCGGGTGAATTCGGAGGTGTAGCCGTCCAGTTGCTGTACATCGCCCCGCTCGGCAATCCAGGCGGCGCGAACCGGCGGCAGGCCCTTGCGGAGATCAATGGTGGCTTCCGGGTCTGTGTAGGGCCCAGAGGTATCGTATACCACCACGGGCGGGTTCTTTTCGCCACCCATTTCAGTGGGGGTGTCGCCCACAGTAATTTCCCGCATAGGCACGCGCAGATCGGCTCGGCTACCCTGCACGTATATTTTTCGTGAGCTTGGTAATGGTTTGATTGCTGCGGAGTCTACTTTTGCGGAGTCGCTGAGGTATGCTGGTAAGTCCGTCATGATCTGCTCCCGGATGGTCTTGTGGTATCGGGTCGCGTATGACGGAGTTGCGACAAATAGCCCTACAGGCATGGTGTCGCGGTTCATCTGGCCTTAATCCCTACGTCGGTATTATCCGGATCAGGTCGCGGGTTCTGCGTTGCAATCTCAGCCGATCGCCAGTTTATGGCGAATCAGCACCCCGTCAAGACGCGATTCTGAATTCGTTTGTCCACAAAATACGTGGACTTAGCAAGTCTAGAGACGGGAACGATTATTGTCCATAATGGCCAACCAATACCTTTGAGTCATTGCCGGGCAGATTCCCGGAGTCAGTATTTCAGGAGAACCAATGAAAAAACGTTTACTTCCAGGATTGATCACCCTGCTCGCAGCCCAGCCTGCGCTTGCTCTGGATCTGATGGAAACCTACGAGAAAGCCCTGTCTTATGACTCCGGCATTGCCTCTGCCATGGCACAGTTCCAGGCCCAGCAGGCAACCAGCGATGTCAGCAAGAGCGCCCTGCTGCCCAAAATCTCGGCGGTTGGGTCAGCAAGCTACACACGTTTCAAGCCCAGGAATATACCCGGGGGGGCAAACGCCGATGAGCTGGTGCGGCAACTCTTCGCGGGAGACAGTTATCGAACCTACCGCTACGGCGTCGAGCTGACCCAGCCACTGTTCCGGGCTCAAGACTGGTTCAGCTACGAAGCCAGCCAGTTCCAGGCCGAGGCGGCCGAGGCCCAGTACAACCTGGCCCAGCAACAACTGATTCTGGATGTGGCAACCGCCTACTTCGATGTCCTGCGCGCCAAGGACACCGTCACAACCGCAAAAGCGACTGAAACGGCCATCCAGCGCCAGTACGAACAGGCCCGGGAACGGTTTGACGTGGGGCTCATTGCCGTCACCGAAGTCTATGAAGCGCGTGCCAGCTACGACGATGCCAGGAGCCAGCGCATCGCCGCCGACAACGACCTGAATGTGGCCAGGGAACAACTGGCCCGGTTAACCGGAGAATATCCGGACGCCATGGAAAATCTCAGGCAGAATTTTCCGCTCGGGCGCCCGGAGCCCATGGATCCGACTTCGTGGGAAGCAACCGCGGTGGAGCAAAACTGGTCTATTCAGGCGGCCCTGAGGCAACTCAATGCCAGCGAAGCCAGCCTGAAAGCGGCAAAGTCCGGTCATTTGCCAACCCTTGAGCTGAGCGCCTCCTACCAGGAAACCAGTCTGGAGAACGCCCTTTTTACCCAGCAGGAGCGCAGCCAGTCCGTTGCCTCACTGTCACTGACCATCCCGCTCTACACGGGCGGCGGCACCCAGGCCGGCGTGCGCCAACAGCGCTCACTGGTCACCGTGGCCGAGCAGGACCTGAACACCACGCGCCGGGATGTGCAGGTGAACACCCGCAGCCTGTTCCTGACCGTGAACAACAACGTGGAGACAGCCTCTGCCCTTGAGCAGACCATCATCTCCCGCCGCAGTGCACTGGATGCAACCCGCGCCGGCTACGATGTAGGTACCCGGAACATTGTGGAAGTGCTGGATGCAGAACGTGCGTACTACGTGGCGCTGCGGGATTACGCCAACGCCCGCTATGACTACGTGATCAACACCCTGCAACTGAAGCAGGCGGCAGGCACCCTGAGCCCGCAGGATCTGATTGACCTGAACAACTGGCTCAGTGAAGGCGCTCAGGGCATAGAGGCACTGGCCAACGATGAGGAAGTGCTGGACGACCCGATGCAATAACGCTGGCCTTGAGCATTACACCAGCCAGGCGGGCCTCCTGATTCAGGGGCCCGTTTTTACAGGCGCTCGACAATACCCTCAACGACCCTGTCCAGTGCCCCGCGATTTTTATTCACCACCGCCAGTGCCCGCTCCCCCAGAGCCTGCCGTTCTTCCCGGGTCGCCATTAAACGGACCACGGCCTGGCCCAACTCGTCCCCGCTTTGGACCATCACCACACCCTCGCCGGCACGAAGGCGCTCATACACCGTCTCAAAGTTGAACACATGCGGGCCGGAAAGTACCGGAATACCCCAGGCCGCCGGCTCCAGCGGGTTGTGCCCGCCCCTTTCAATCAATGAACCGCCGACAAACGCCATGTCACCCGCGCCGTAGAGCATCATCAGCTCGCCCATGGTGTCGCCCAGGTATACCTGAGCATGGGCAGGATCTTGCTGCAGTGAGCGGCGGGCCACGTTGAAACCGGCTTTTTCCGCCAGCTCCGCCACCGAACCAAACCGGTCCGGGTGGCGGGGCACAATCACCAGCAAAGCCTGCGGGTGTTGCCCGAGCACCGCCCGATGGGCCTCCAGCAGCTGTTCATCTTCGCCGGCATGCGTACTGCCAGCGACCCACACGGGCCGCGCTCCCAGGATTTGTCGACACTGGCGGGCTGACTCACGAATGCCTTCGGTGATATCCACGTCAAATTTCACGCTACCCGTCACTTCCACACTGGCCGGTGCGACACCAATGCGCCGAAAACGCTCAGCATCTTTCTCCGCCTGGGCGGCGATCCAGGTAATTTTCTGCATGACCGGTCGGACCAGTCCCCGCACCCGCTCGTAGCCCCGGGCCGAACGCTCCGAGAGACGGGCGTTGATGAGGAAAACGGGAACCTGTTTGCGGTAGCACTGGGTGATCAGGTTCGGCCAGATTTCGGTTTCCATCACTACCAGGATGCGAGGCTTTATTTGTTTCAGAAAGCGCCCTACGGAGCCTGGCGTGTCGTATGGGGCGTAGGCGTAGGCAATTTTGTCGCCAAACATCTTCCGGGCCTGGGCCAGTCCTGTTTCAGTTGTCGCAGTCATTAGAATGGAGGCATCGGGATTTTCCGCAACCAGCCGCCCGACCATAGGACCTGCTGCAATCGTCTCACCAACGGATACCGCATGTACCCATATAACTGTACCCGACATCTCTGGAACATAGCCTAAACGATGCCACCATTTCTCTCGACGCGCGGGCGCCTTCCGACCACGCCACCATAACCGGCACAAAATCAATGGCAACGCCAACCTGATTAGCTGCGAATAAATGAAGAGCAACACGCGGGACTCCCGGCGAAATGATGCGTTATCATAGTGAAATCATTGTATCGCGGGGCATCTTGCCTTCGGACAAACTTTTTGTCGATTCAGGAACAGCAATTTTGAATAAGAAGTACCGCCAAAAATCCCGGAATACTGACTACTCAGCCTACCTCCATCCCCGCTGGTGGCCAACCTGGGTGGGCATTGCTCTCATGTGGTTTACCGCACAGCTTCCCCTGCGTATTCAGTGGAAGTTGGGGAAAGCTGCCGGACTGATCACATGGAAGTTGGCGAAGAGCCGCCGGCACATCACCGAAACAAATATCCAGCTGTGTTTTCCGGAATACAATGACAAACAACGGGCGGCCTTGGTCCGCAACTCATTTATCGCCAATGGCATTGGCCTGATGGAAATTGGAATTGGGTGGTTCAGAAACACTGAAAAGCTGAAAAAAATCACCTCTATTCATGGCCTCGAACATTTCGAGAAAGCCAAACAGGAAGGTCACGGCATTTTGCTGATTGGCGGCCACTACAGCACATTGGAAATGGGTGGTTCCCTGGCAACCCTGTATATCGATTCTGATGTCATGCAGCGCGACCACAACAACCCGCTGATGAACGCCGTAATGACCCGTTCCCGCGCCAAACGCTATGGCAAAGTCCTCCCGGCCAAAGATCTTCGCGGACTGTTGCGCAGCCTGAAAGACAACCATGCAGTATGGTACGCCACCGACCAGGACTATGGCCGAAAAGACATCGTCTTCGCACCCTTTTTCGGCGTACCCGCAGGCACAATCACAGCAACCTCCCGCATTGCTGAACGCAGTAAGTGCGTAGTGATGCCGTTCAGCCATTTCCGTCGAGAAGACAAGCCCGGATATGACATCTATTTCCACCCCCCTTTAGAGCATTTCCCAAGCGGGGACGATCTCGAAGATGCCACGCGCATCAACGCGGTTATTGAAAATGAAATTCGAAAAGCACCGGATCAGTATCTCTGGATGCACCGCCGGTTCAAGACCCGACCGAACCCAGAGGACCCCGGATTCTATAACAAGAAGCGCAGGAAACGTTCCAGACGTTGATAGACAAGGCTTCAAAATGAATAAGCTCAAGTACTATGTGATTACCAGCCCTATGAAAGTTGCCGGAGCTTTCTCTTTAAGACTGGCGCAACTCATTGGGTCTTGGGGAGGCGACTTGGCGTGGAAACTGGACACCGAGGCACGAAAGGTCACCGAAACGAATGTAAGATTGTGTTTCCCGGAACTCTCGCAACAGGAACAGAACACCCTGGCCAGAAGCTCACTCAGACATACAGGGATGACAGCGATCGAAATCCCCATGATGTGGGAGTGGCCCGTAGAGAAATGCCTGAAGCAAATTCGAGAAACCCGGGGAATAGAGTTGGTTGATCAGGCTCTGGCAACAGGTAAAGGGCTGGTACTCCTGGCCCCGCACTTGGGTAATTGGGAGCTCGCCGGGCTCTTTTTTTCATCCCGATATAACATGGCGGCACTTTACAGTCCGCCCAAGATGCCAGAATTCGAAGACTATATGATCAAAGTCAGAGGCCGACTCGGCAGCGAACTGGTTCGTGGTGATCGAAAAGGATTGTCCAGACTCATTGGCATACTGAAAGAAGGCGGCATTGCCGGCATTCTGCCGGATCAGTCCCCTAGGGGGAAAAACAATGCCTATGCGCCATTCTTTGGCATTGAAGTACGCACCATGAATCTGGCAAGCAAGCTTCTCCAGAAAACCGGTGCGGCGGTCCTTGTGTGCTACGCGGAGCGCTTGCCCAATCATCAGGGTTTTCGGCTTGTAGTCACTGAACCCGAACCCGGAATGGCTGACGAAGATCCGGTAATGGCGGCAACTGCACTGAACCAGTCGGTGGAGAACGTAGTACGCCGCATTCCCGAACAATACCAGTGGGAATACAAGCGTTTTCGTCATCAGCCTGAGGGTCGCCCCAATCCCTACAAAGAGAGCGGGAAAAACTGATTATGGCCGCCCCAAAGCTCAGTGGACCCGTCGTTTGGTTACTGACCGATAATAAACCGGGCCATAAGAACCAACTCCGGGGACTTGCCGAGCGGTTGGAAGCGCGTGCAGAGGCGCGGCTAGCGTGGATTGAAACCCATAAATACCCGGTTTCCTGGGCCCGCGCGCTTCTGGGTATTACTCCCGCCATCGAGCACTCGAAGCCAGACATCATCGTCGCTGCCGGCAGCCAGACCCAAAAACTGCTGCTGGCCTGCCGCAAACGTTATGATGCAATGACTGTTGTGCTGATGCGCCCGGCACTTCCATTCGCAAAACCAGACCTTTCGATCATCCCGGCCCACGACAACCCGCCGGACCGCCCAGATGTACTGATCACCCGAGGTGTTCTCAACGCCATCAAGCCACAAGAGCAGGCCGTCGAAGCACAAAACGGCCTGATCTTGCTTGGGGGCCCTTCAGAGCATTACGAATGGGACGGTGAAGCCATCTTAGGGCAGGTCAGCACCCTGGCCGACGAATACCGCGATTGGCACTGGACAGTCACCTCTTCACGCCGGACGCCAGCCGCCCTGCTCGTACAACTGACTGACATCCAGCGTAACAACGTGACATTCCACCACCACGAAAAGACCGGCCCCAACTGGTTAATCGACACGCTGGCCGAGACACGCACCACCTGGGTCTCCCCAGACAGCGTGTCCATGGTTTATGAAGCACTCACCGCAGGCACATCTACAGGATTATTAGATCTGAAAGCCCGCAACAACAGCCGTGTCGTTCGGGGTCTGGAGTCACTAAAGGCCGATGGATTGGTGACTGAATGGCAGGACCGCGCTCAACTCATGCAGGCGGAACCCGGCAAAGCCCCCAAACTGTGGGAAGCCGACCGTGCCGCTGAGTGGGTGATCAGAAAATTCAGGGAGTTTCATCAATGAGAGTACTGCAAGTCCTGCCGGCACTGAACAGTGGCGGCGTGGAACGGGGCACGGTGGAGTTCGCCCGGGAACTGGTCAAACAGGGGCATGAATCCATCGTGCTTTCCTCGGGCGGTCGCCTGGTTGATCAACTGGAAGCCGAAGGTTCACGCCACATCACCATGCCGGTCCACCGAAAATCCCTGGCCTCATTTGGACAGATACTGCCGGTGCGCCAACTCCTGAAACAGCTGAAGCCGGATGTTGTTCACGTCCGCTCGCGGCTCCCGGCCTGGATCATCTGGCTGGCCTGGAGGGGCCTGCCGGAAAAGGATCGCCCGGCCCTGGTCAGTACCTTTCACGGCATGTATTCCGTGAACGCCTACAGCGCCATCATGGCCAAACCGCAGCATCTGATCGCCATTTCCCACTGCGTGGAACGGTACATTCTCGATAACTACAAGGTAGCCCCCGAACGCATTACCGTCATTCAGCGCGGCGTGGATACCCGCGCCTTCCACCCGGCACCTCCCGATGCCGCCTGGCTGCAGCAGCTTTATTCGGAACACCCTCAGCTCAAAGACAAAAAGCTGATCCTGATGCCTGGCCGGCTGACTCGCTGGAAAGGTCAGGAGGCATTCCTGACCATGATGGCGGACCTGCTCCAGCGCGAGCCCCAGGCACACGGCGTTGTTGTTGGCGGCGCCGAGAAAAACAAGGAGAGTTACCTGGCAGAACTGGAAGCACAGGCAAGAGAGCTTGGTATTGACCAGCAGATCACTTTCACCGGCCACCGCTCGGACATTGTCGAGTTCTATCGATTGGCCAACGTGGTCTGCCATATGTCGAACAAACCCGAACCTTTCGGCCGCACCCTCACAGAAGCCCTGGCGGTGGGCACACCGGTTGTCGCCTTCGACCGTGGCGGGGCGGCAGAGTCGCTGTCCGCCTGTTTCCCCGAAGGCCTGGTACCACCGGATAACCTAACAACCTTTGCCGCCAAGGTGCATGAACAGCTGCACCAGCATCCACAAATTGTTGTGCATCCAGAGTTTCAGCTAGAGCACCAGGTACAGGCAACCCTTGAGGTCTATCACAAAGCAGTATCCCGCAGCTGAAGACCCTAGCCGGACCGGCTGGTACAATAACCGTTTTATCATTCAAGGGACCCGCCAGACATGCGTGTACTTCACATTGCCTACCAGCAGTTGCGTCGTTATGGCCAGACCCGGGTAAGCTGGGCACAGAAACTCAGCTTTGGGTTAATCAAAAACGATCACTATGTGATCGATTTCAGTGATCGAGACATTGCTGCGTTTGAAGCGCCATTTGGCATTCGGGATCTTGGCCACAAAAAGGCGAACCAACGTTTACTGGAAACCGCTGAAGCAGCCGAACCAGACCTGATCATTATTGGGCATGGTAATATTATTACCAATGAAACGCTGCTTGAAGTCAGGAAACGCAACCCCAACGCCGTACTGGTTCACTGCAATCTTGATCCGTTGTTTGTCCCCGAAAACGATGAAAAAATCCGGCATCGAGCCGAGGTTTGTGATGCCGTTTTTGTTTCAACAGG
Organism: Marinobacter sp. L-46; assembly: GCF_056859535.1. Lineage (NCBI taxonomy): Bacteria > Pseudomonadati > Pseudomonadota > Gammaproteobacteria > Pseudomonadales > Marinobacteraceae > Marinobacter > Marinobacter sp. L-46. The sequence goes on along the minus strand of NZ_JBSXOP010000087.1, from coordinate 34,345 downwards.
AAGAAAAGAGCTCGAAAGGTTCAAGGACACCAACACTCGCCTTTACCACATTCCAAATCCGGTAGACCCCTCGATTGAGGTCTTTAACAACGCAGAAAGGATTGACCTGCCTGTAGATCTCGTTTTTTGTAGCAATAGTGATGATTACACACGCCGCCAAGAAATCGTGAAAGAGGTAAAGGAAAGGCTCGGCGATGAGCTGGTGTTTAATGCTCACGGTAGCTTTGGTACGCCTCCAGTATGGGGTCGGGACTACGATAAAGCCCTGGGCGAGTCCAGAATGGCACTGAACCTAAACCGGCAAGAGGGAGATTATTGGTATTCTTCCGAACGCATGGCTCAACTGGCCGGCAATGGAATTCTCCAATTTACTCATGAATCCGCTCGTTTTGACGAGCTCCTGCCTCCTGAAACGTTGGTATATTTCTCGGATGTGCATGACTTGGTTGCGAAAATTCGGGAGTTCCATCACGACGACGAGAAACGTCGCCGCTGGGCAGGAAGGGCTCGAGATTTCTTCCATCAGGAGATGAATACTCGCCTGTTCTCTCAATACATCCTCGAAGCATCCATGGTGCAGCCATTTAGCCACGACTATGTCTGGGCCCGGGACATAAACCTGGACGGCAGCCTGAAATGACCCTAGTTCTGACCGGCCAGGAACCCTTCGCCCGGGGCGGTAACCGACTATGTTTTGTGCATCCCGAAGATGATCTGCGTTGCATCAAGGTGCGGAGGCCAGACTTCACCCTGGAGGATCGTCGTCGGGAAAAGGGATTTCCCAAAAACCTCAAGCCTCTGGCCAGCTTCGATGATAACCGGGAAGAATACCTGGTTATGAAACAGTTAAGGCGCACCTATGGCGAGCCGATTTTCCGCCACATCAGCCGCTGCTTTGGCTTTGTCGATACCGATCTCGGCAAGGGGCTGGTATCAGAACTGATTCGTGATCACGATGGCGCCATCTCCCAGACTTTAAAAAAATATCTGTGGGATCACGGCCTCACCGAAGCGTGCCAAGTAGCAATAAACGATCTCTGTAGATTCTGGGAACAGGGGGTTATTCCTTCACGGGATCTTTTACTGCACAACATCGTCGTTCAACAGAGCCAACCTGGAAAAATCGACCGGCTGGTTGTAATCGATGGCCTGGGCAGTTCCGGCCTGATCCCGTTCCATTGGCTGCCCATGACACAACGAAAAAAGAAGGTGGCGCGCAAAACCGCCAACCTGCGTGAACGGGTTGGCACACTGCTTTCGCAGCGAGGCCAAGACACCTTCCCTGGTTACCACGGGCTCCTTCTGCACGACGGACGCCCGGAATCGACTCGGGCGCAAGACACCAACGCCAGCGAACAGGAGGACTCACCGTCTTCATGAGCCAATCAACTGAAACCATCCACCGCGTAGCCCAAGTGTTGGCCGGCGCAGAGCGCGGCGGGGCTGAAAATTTTTTCGTTCGCCTGGTGAAGGGACTGCAGGCAACTGGCAAGGTGAACCAGCAAGCATTCATTCGCGCACACCAGCACCGGATAGATGCACTGGAATCTGGAGGCGTACCCGCTCAAGGCTTCCGTTTTGGGGGCCAAATGAACCTGCTTGACCGCATGCGCTACCAGCGTGCGCTTCGTCAATTCCATCCAGACATTGTCATGACCTGGATGAACCGGGCTTCAATTGCCACGCCACCCGGTGACTACACCCTGATAAGTCGTCTGGGGCACTATTACAACCTTAAGTATTACCGTCATGCGGATTACTGGGTAGGAATCTCCAAGGGTATCTGTGACCATCTGATCCAGGGCGGCATGCCTGCCGACCGGGTGTTTTATATTCCGAACTTTGCCGATGAAACCCCGGTGGAGCCCTTGCCCCGAGACAGCTTCGAGACCCCTGCAGACAGACCACTGATTCTGGCCGCCGGACGCCTCCACGAAAACAAGGGCTTCGACATCCTGCTGCAGGCATTAAAAAAGGTCCCGGACGCCATGCTCTGGCTCGCTGGCAGCGGCCCGGAGGAGCAGGCCCTGAAACAGCAGTGCCATGAACTGAGCCTTGACGAGCGGGTCCGGTTCCTCGGATGGCGTAACGATGTAACCACACTAATGAAAACTGCGGACCTGTTTGTCTGCCCTTCCCGCCATGAAGGGCTGGGGTCTATTGTCATGGAGTCGTGGGCGCACGAGTGCCCAATTATTGCCACCAATTCGCAAGGACCGGGGGAACTGATAGACTCCGGCGAGACTGGCGTCATTACACCGGTTGATAAACCAGAACCTCTGGCCGAAGCGATTCGGGAACTTCTGGACAACCCGGCGGAAGCAGGCCGGCTTGCCCATAACGCAAGCCAACATTACTGGCAAAACTTCAGCGAGTCCGTCATTGTTGGGCAATATCTCGATCTATACCAATCCATCCACAAGAAGTAACTGACAACCTTAATGAACACTAGCTACTGGATCATTACTCTCAAACCGGAATCAGAGAATGTTCAGGAGCTGCAGCAAGCACTGAAAAGCCAGGGACTAGAGGCAAACCTTTTTCAGGCCGTGGATGGCCGCACTGCTATGCCAGCTCTTGAACCTGGTGAAAAGCTGGCGAAACACCGCACTCGCCTGCGCCATCTGTGTGACTTAACGCCTCCTGAGGTGGGGTGTTATCTCTCACACCTGCGACTGATTAAAAAGGCTTGGAACGAAGGTTTCGAGTCAATCTGCATTCTGGAAGATGACGTTAAGCTTGAGCCGGACTTCGCCCGGATTATGAAAGAGATCACGAAGCTACCTTCCGAGGTAGAGATGGTCCGGCTGATGGGACTAAAAATCCGCAAGCGGAAGGTTGTCCAGCCCCTGGGAGATGGCAGCCACCAACTTGTGCGTCCGGAGCGAGGCTGGCTGGGAACCCAAGCGTATTACCTTAATCGCACAGGCATGGAAAAGGTGCTGAAACACGCCAGCACGATTAAAGAGCCTATCGATAAGATGTATGACCATTTCTGGGAAGGCGGGCTTCGCCTGTTCGGTGTTGAACCTCACCTGGTGTACGAAGCCAACGCTGCGCCCAGCAGTATTGCCAAGTCCAATAGACAAAGGGCCAAAGTACCTTGGTTTTATTATCTACTTCATTCTCTGGAGAAAGGCATTTTTAGCGTTACCCGCCACACACACCTTTTGATGAGAAGACGCGAGTTCTACCCGGCAACTCGTCCTCAAAAAGCTCCAGGGCAAAGTGCCAGGATGCGTGAGTGATTTTCTCAATCAAACAGGATACTGTTGGTAAAACTCTTTAAGCTCGGGCTCTGAACTGGCCAGGCTTGATCCTTTACTGTCTTTGCCTGACAGTAACAACTCGGACGGTGCAACCGCGCCCCAGTCAATGCCTATATCCGGGTCGTTCCAGGCGATGGACCTTTCATACTCCGGCGCATAAAAATCCGTGCACTTGTACTGAAAGTCCGCCGTCTCACTGGTCACGAGAAAGCCGTGGGCAAAACCTGGCGGCACCCAAAGCATTCGCTTGTTTTCTTCCGAAAGGTATTCCCCAACCCATTGGCCGAAAGTGGGCGAATTGGTGCGCAGATCGACCGCTACGTCGAACACCTCGCCACGGGTTACTCGCACCAGTTTCCCCTGGGGCTGTTTGATCTGGTAGTGCAGGCCACGCAGGGTGTTTTTTACCGAGCGGCTGTGATTGTCCTGCACGAAGGTTTCATTGATGCCAGCTTCCCGGAAGGCTTTCTCATTCCAGGTTTCCATGAAGAATCCGCGCTCGTCTCCAAATACTTTGGGTTCAATCAGTTTGACTGCGGGAATCTTGGTGTCAGTGATATTCATAAAGATCGCTTATTAAGTTTTAACCAGTTTCTTCAGGTAGGCGCCGTAGCTGTTCTTCTTCAGATTCTCCGCCTCGGCCAGCAGTTGCTCTTCACCGATGAAGCCCATGCGATAGGCCACCTCTTCCAGGCAGGCGATTTTCAGGCCCTGACGTTTTTCCAACGTCTCGATGAATCCGGCAGCATCGTGCAGGGAATCAAAGGTGCCGGTATCCAGCCAGGCGAAGCCACGACCCAGCAATTCCACACTCAGATCGCCCCGCTCCAGGTAGGCCTGATTAACACTGGTAATCTCGAGCTCTCCACGCTCTGAGGGCTTTACTTGCTTGGCAATTTCGACCACATCGTTGTCGTAAAAATAGAGGCCGGTGACGGCGTAGTCCGATTTCGGGCTGGCCGGCTTTTCTTCGATGGAGATGGCCCGCTGCTGGTCATCGAATTCCACAACACCAAAGCGCTCTGGGTCCGTCACCTGATAGCCGAATACCGTCGCGCCTTTTTCTTTTTGAGCGGCGCTCTGAAGCATTTTGCTCAGGCCCTGGCCATAGTAGATGTTGTCCCCCAGCACCAGGCAAACACTGTCATCGCCGATGAACTCCTCGCCAATAATGAAGGCCTGGGCCAGGCCATCCGGGCTGGGTTGCACGGCGTAGCTCAGGTTAATGCCCCACTGACTACCGTCGTTTAGCAGGCGTTTGAAGCCTTCCTGGTCTTCCGGCGTGGTGATGACAAGAATATCCCGAATACCAGCCAGCATCAGGACCGACAGCGGATAGTAGATCATGGGCTTGTCGTACACCGGGAGGAGCTGCTTGGAGATGCCTCGGGTAATCGGATAAAGGCGGGTGCCGGAGCCACCGGCGAGGATGATCCCTTTCATTTACTTCTCCAGGTATTCGTTCAGGGTGAGCGTCAGCTGGCTTTGCCAGTCCGGCAGCTGGATATTCAAGGCGTTTTCCAGTTTGCTCAGGGCCATCCGCGAGTTCAATGGTCGTTTCGCCGGCGTTGGATAGTCGCTTGTGGGGATAGCCCGGGCATTGTCGGGGCCCATGGATAGAGTTTCCCCGGCCCGCTGTGCTTGCCGGAAAATATCCTGGGCAAAGCCATGCCAGCTGGTTTCTCCTCTGGGAGCCAAATGGTAAAGGCCTGTTTTTAACTGGCCGTGGATAGCCAGGGCGGTTACCTGTGCAATCAATCGTGCCGGTGTCGGAGCTCCCACCTGATCCGCGACGATGCTCAGCTCTTCCTTGCTTTGGGCCAGCCGTAACATGGTTTTCATGAAGTTGTTGCCACGGGCGCTGTAGACCCAGCTGGTTCGGAAAATGAGGTGGCCCGCGCCGCTTTGTTCAATGGCTTGGTCACCTTCGAGTTTGGTTTGGCCGTATACGCTCAATGGGCCTGTTGGGCTGGTTTCTTGCCAGGCCTCGCTGCCAGTTCCTGGGTATACGTAGTCACTGCTATAGTGCACCAAGCGGGCGTTATTGGCCTTTGCGTATTCTGCCAGCTGTTTGGGTAAGCCGGCGTTCAGGCGTTGGGCGGCTTGCTGGTTTTCTTCGGCAGCGTCTACGGCTGTGTAGGCGGCTGCGTTTACTATCAGGTTCGGCTGAATTTGGGCGAGATAGTCGGTTACGGCTTGTTCGTTAGTTAGGTCCAGTTTCTCTCTGCCTGGGGCGGTTATGGTGCCCAGCGGGGAGAGAGTGCGGTGGAGCTCGAAGCCGACTTGGCCAGTTTTGCCTAGGAGTAGGATGTTCATTCCCCCTCCCCTAGGCGCTCTCTTTGGTAGCTACCGTCTTGTACTCGCTGGCACCAGTCGAGGTTGTTGAGGTACCACTGTACGGTTTTTCGGATGCCGGTTTCGAAGGTTTCCTGAGGCACCCAGCCGAGTTCTTTCTGGATTTTACTGGCGTCTATGGCGTAGCGCCTGTCGTGGCCTGGGCGGTCTTTTACGGTGGTGATCAGATCACGGTAGCTGGCTTGCTGCGGGCGCAGTTCCTGAAGGATATCGCAAAGGGTGTGGACTACGTCGATGTTTTGCTTTTCATTATGCCCGCCAATGTTGTAGGTTTCACCCGGCTGCCCCTCGGTGACCACTTTATACAGTGCTCGAGCATGATCTTCGACGTAGAGCCAATCGCGGATCTGGTCGCCTTTGCCATAGACTGGTAAGGGCTTTGCTTCCAACGCATTGAGAATCATCAACGGGATGAGTTTCTCCGGGAAATGGTAGGGCCCGTAGTTGTTGGAGCAATTGGTGACCAGCGTTGGCAGGCCATAGGTTCGGCGCCATGCCCTTACCAAGTGGTCTGAGCTGGCTTTACTGGCGCTGTAGGGGCTACTGGGCGCGTATGCCGTACGCTCAGTGAATAGACGCTCTTTGGCGGCATCCGATTCATCGGGGTGAGGGAGATCACCGTACACCTCATCTGTACTGATGTGGTGGAAGCGGAAGTTGGCTTTTTTATCGCATTCCAGTGCCTGCCAGTACTGCCGGCTGGCCTCCAGCAACGTGTAGGTGCCCACGATGTTAGTTTCGATAAAATCAGCCGGCCCGTCTATCGAACGGTCTACGTGGCTTTCTGCAGCCAGGTGCATAATGGCGTCCGGCTGGTGTTGGGACAGTACACGGTCCAGTTCGGCGCGGTTACAGATGTCGACCTGTTCGAAGGCGTAGCGTTCGCTGTCGCTCACTTGCACCAGGCTTTCGAGGTTGCCGGCGTAGGTGAGCTTGTCGACGTTGACCACTTCGTCCTCGGTGTTCTGGATGATGTGGCGGATGACGGCGGAGCCTATGAAGCCGGCCCCGCCGGTTATGAGTAGTTTCATAAGGTAACGTTCAGCTTTCAAATTTATGCTTGAAAATTCAGCCAATTCCTGAATAAAGACGAAAAATAGGCGATAATTGCGCGCTCAATGATATACCCACTCTCTACTGAAAAATATGCCCTCTATGAACGAAGCTGTTGTAGCCCATAGCACTAAGCGCTCAAACCGCGCTGAGACAGTCCTACAAGTATCTTTCCTGTTGTTTATTTTTCTGGGACTTACTCAGGAGTTCGACGATCTATTTCGAGCATTTTTCTTTGTTGGAATGATGCCGGCGACCCTGTACCTTGCTTTAAGAAAGCGAGCTCTCGAATCTTCCATCAGATCCCCTAGCTTCCTCTCAGCTATGGGGCTGATCACGATACTTTACCTTTCAGTGTACTGGAGTGACGTCCCTAACCGGTCTGAAGAAATTCTACGCCATTCTCGCTGGTTTCTCGAAACCCTTATTTTTTTCACCGCCCTACACCTCTACGCCAAATTAGGGATGCACCGAAAGCAAGCACATGGATACACAATACAAGCAGGACTGATCGCCGGAGCCCTTATCGCCATTCTCTTGTATATGCTCAACTCAGAATACCCCGAACGAATAACTGGACTTGGGCTTTTGGATGATATTATTGCCAGCTCTTCCATTCTGATTATGCTCTGGATTGTTTCTCTAACTAGTCTGCGAATGGGCCAAAAGAAAGATCTTTTACTTGCCACCCTAGCCCTTATTTCCGTAACCCTCTATGCAATACTCAACCAAAGCCGCGCTCCTCTTGGGGTTACTCTCTTTGCGTGGCTTGTTTTTATCACCATGCTCTCAAAAGATAGCAGGCGATTGGTTGTTCCCGCTATTCTCATAGCTTGCATCCTGATCTTTATTGCTGACCTCCACATTTTCGATAGCATGATGAACCGGGGGACGTCTTACCGCCTAGAGATTTGGAGTGCGACACTAAGCAATATCGACGAATTCTTCTGGAAGGGTATTGGAGCTGCATCATCCGTTGCAGAGACAGAGATTGGCACCGCAATCAAACAAGCAATGGGCGTCAGACACGATCACCCTCATAACCTCTTTCTTTCTACCTGGGTTGACGGTGGAATATTAGCCTTTGTTTCGATTGTACTTCTGTTTACTGCCCTGCTTCTAAAAGCATTCACGCGGAAAAATCACGAACGAAACCTGACATTATGGATGATCGCCACTGTGGGCGGACTGTGCTTCACTGATCCTGACACACTTGTAACCAGCCCACAGGAAATCTACTTAGTATTCTGGACCCCGATAGGCTTACTAAGCGGGCTACTGTATGGCGAATGGGGCAAGATCACGAATCAGAAAATGGGCATGCCTCAACCAAGGCGATGCGATTGCTGAGGGCTACCATCACTTAAAAACGCCTTCTCACCGGATAAAAAGGCTCTCACTCCCATAAATCTCGCTTTATATTTCTGTCGCTTTTTGGCATTGGTTGCCGTCAGAAACTTCACCCCATAGATAAGCAAACGCCTTCGAGGATGGCACTTACCATGCGCAAACCCATGCTTTACAGCCAAGTATTGATTTGACCACGCATAATGCCAGTCCTTCAAAAAATCAACTTCAACGCTTGGAGTGCTAGATTGCTTTGACAGGTGCTCAATATAGACATCTGAATCCAAGAATATCTTTTTACCCGCTTCTTTAATTCGCATACATAAGTCTGTTTCCTCAGAGAAGAGAAAAATATTCTCATCGAAACCACCCACATCTGCCCAAGACTGCATGCGAAATAACAGCGCGGCACCAATAACCCAATCCCGCTCAACAAGCCCATCCCTCCGAAAATCCCGGGGATTAACCGCTGGCGCAAGAATGGCCACATCACCGGACAAGCCGCCCATGCGCTGCTCCAGTCGCTGAATCGTTTCCATGTCTCCAACAATATCTGGATTAAGCAGGAGCGCATATTCTGTTTCTACTCGCTCAAATCCTTTGTTAGCAGCTCGGCCATATCCAATATTCTGCACGAGAGCAACTACCTCCGCAGACGGAAAGCGAGCTGACAGCGCTGACGCACTGCCATCCGGGCTGCCGTTATCGACGATAATCACACCGAGGTTTCCAGCGTCTATGACGCCGCCCAGGCATTGCTCAATCACTTTAAAGCTATTGAATGAAACGATGACTAGAGTTGTTGCCAAAAGAGCCCCCAAGTACGATTAAGCCTTATTACTTAGGCTTGGATCACTAGCAGGAAAATTTTCTACTTGATATCAGGATGTAAGCAGTCGATAAATATAACTTTGTTTCACGTACTTTGGACTACGAAGATCTGGAAGATTGACTTGTTTAACGCGAAGCATATAATCAATAACTTTAGCCGCTGCATCAGGATCGGAGCCAAGCAAGCTGATATCCTGCGGAAGGTCGTACCAGTCCAAGTCGGTATATACGCCACTATGGGAGGCAACCCCTTCGCCAATTCCTGCAACTGGCAATCCAAGCAGAGCAAACTGCAACAGCATGGTCGAGTTAATACCGAGCACGCCACCGTATTCTTTATAACTCTTAAAAGGGTTTACCGCTGGCGACTGATACTCGACATTGGGCAACTTTGGGAGTGACTCATAATGAGCCCTTGGATGGGCACGCACCAGGAATTTTTGATCCGGGTACGTGGATGACAGGCCCTCGACAAAAGCCGACATAGTTTTGACCGGCGAAGAAAGAACAATATTTGTATCCTGCTCATCCTGTAAAGGAACAAATATTTTCTTTTGGACATCGAAGAAGCACTGCCGGAAAAACTCCGGCGGGGAAACCATCCCTCGCCACCCCAGCATTGAGAATAACAGTTTTCGGCGAGCAAAAAGGAAACGACGACGATCCAATTTATGCTCGGCTAATCCTTCGTTCCAAAGATCCGCATCTGCATTGGTGCCATTAGGGCTAAAGTAACAATGTTGGGACTGAGGGAACCAGCCATACTCGCCATAGATGACTCTTACACGGTCACCAACTTCTTTCCGAATACGTTCGTCAGCATCTGTTCGCCCTCCCCAAATAACCAGGTGGGTTATGTTTTTTTCGTCCAACAACTGAACAAGATCTTTTTCACCCTCAAAAAAGTACTCGGCCTCACTTTCAATAAAGCGCTCTTTTACCGATGCAGGATTACATAGAAAACAGCTATCAATTCCGAGCGACCTCAAAGACTGGCTCAAATAAAAAAATACCTTGTGCTTGGATTGCCAACGTTCAGGCTTACGAGTCTGGTAAAGCCCTAAGGTAAAAAGAATTGACATAACAGGGACCCACATTGTTTAACTAACGACTCTTCACACTTAGAAATGTGGGCGCAGACTCTCCTAGAGAAGCCCATAGAGAACACTCAAACAACCCTACCCGCATCCTGCAGCTTCAACACCCCACTTAAAGCCCCTTGCTCACTAACAACCAAAAGAGAAGTGATACTCGCTTTCAGCATGATATTCTCTGCGTCAGCAAACATCTCATTCTCGTTGATCAGCATTGGGCTGCGAGTCATCACGCTTTCTGCTGTTAAACCATCAAGCGAGTCATGATTGAACAACGCCCGGCGAAGGTCGCCGTCGGTGATAATACCTTTTATTTCGCCATCATCGACCACAACAGCAAGCCCCAATCCCGCCTGGCTTGCGGTCATGATCACTTCCTTCATGCTATCGCGCGATGTGCATATCGGCAGATCGGTATGCATCACATCTTTCACACGCGTGAGCAATCGCCGCCCAAGGCTCCCGCCGGGGTGGAAAACAGCAAAATCATGCGGTTTAAACTGGCGGCGCTCGATTAAGGCAACTGCCAGAGCATCGCCCATCGCCAACGTTACTGTTGTGGAGGTAGTTGGTGCCAGGTTGTTTGGGCAAGCTTCTCGCTCCACCGACACATCTAAAACAAGGTCACTGTTGCGCCCCAATGTCGATTCAGGATTGCCCACCAGGGCAATGATCTTGACTCCGAAATGGCGCAATGAGGGAACCAGGCGTATCACCTCTTCTGTTTCACCACTGTATGAGATCAAAATGGCAACATCATCTGCCGTAAACATCCCCAAATCGCCGTGATAGGCTTCCGCAGGATGCACAGAAAAGCTGGGGGTGCCGGTAGAGGCCAGTGTAGCCGCAATCTTGTTACCGATAATCCCGGACTTCCCCATGCCAGACACAATAACCCTACCGGACGTTGACAGAATCATGTCTACCGCCTGATCAAACTCCTGGCTCAACTTTTCTGCCGTTGCGCGCAAGGCCTCGGCCTGCACTTCAAAGACTTCTCGACCAATACCTTGACTCGACATGATTCTCCAATCCTTTTACCCAGGACTATGGCGGAATTAAGCGTTAACCAGCGTCAACCAATCCGAATGCTCCGGCAACTCACCCTTAACCGCCGCAAAGTACTTAGCCTGCAGCTTCTCGGTAACCGGCCCACGCTTACCTTCACCAATCTGACGGCCATCCAGTTCACGGATGGGCAGTACTTCGGCGGCGGTGCCGGTGAAGAAGGCTTCTTCGGCGATGTAGACTTCGTCGCGGGTAATGCGGCGCTCGCGAACTTCCAGGCCCATGTCGCGGGCGAAGTCGAGGATCGTGGCGCGGGTGATGCCTTCCAGGCAGGAGGTCAATTCCGGGGTATGCAGCACGCCGTCGCGTACGATGAAGATGTTCTCGCCAGAACCTTCAGCCACGTAGCCTTCGTTATCCAGCAACAGGGCCTCTTCCGCGCCGCCGGAGATGGCTTCGTTCAGGGCCAGCATGGAGTTGATGTAGTTGCCGTTGGCCTTCGCCTTGCACATGGTGATGTTCACGTGGTGGCGGGTGTAGGAAGAGGTGCGCACCTTGATGCCCAGCTCTTTGGCTTCCGGCGACATGTACGAGGGCCAGCTCCAGGCCGCAACCATTACGTGCACCTGCAGGTTGTCGGCGCGCAGGCCCATGCCTTCGGAACCCAGAAATACCATCGGGCGCAGGTAGGCTTCGTCCAGGTTGTTCTCACGAACCGCAGCACGCTGGGCTTCGTTGATCACATCTTTGCTGAACGGCATTTTCATGTTCAGGATGTGGGCGGAGTTGAACAACCGGTCGGTGTGTTCTTTCAGCCGGAAAATTGCCGGGCCGTTCGCGGTGTTGTACGCACGCACGCCTTCAAAGCAGCCGAGGCCGTAATGCAGGGTGTGAGTGAGTACATGGGTTTTGGCTTCCCGCCAGGGAACCATTTCACCATCCAGCCAGATAAGGCCATCGCGATCAGCCATCGACATTTCTACAGTGCTCCTGAATAAGCAGTTTTCGGGGATCCAGCATTCTAGCAGGAAAGCCGGACAGAAATAAATTTAGCTTGCTACTCAAGCATCACTTTTTTCCACATACTTTGGATGTAGTCACGCTCTCCCTGAAAGGCACTACCCTCCACCTGGCTGTTCAGGTTTTGTAGCGCCCTGCGGTGAATGGTCGAACGCAGGGTGATGTATACCTCCCGCAACTTCTCTGTGTCCTCTACCGGCAACACACCGGCACGGCCCAGCTCTTCCATCTGGCGGATATTGTCGCTCCACTGGGTCAGCTCCGGGTGTTCAGCACTCCAGGCCAGCATCAGGTACTGCATCATGAATTCGATATCCACAATACCGCCGGCATCGTGTTTGATGTGAAACATTTCGTCCCGCCGGATTTCCGGCGTGCCGAGGCTGCTGCGCATTTTCTCCCGCATCTCCACCACCTGCTGGCGCAGGGCGGTTTTATCCCTTGGCGCGCACAGAATCTGGTGGCGAATATCCTCGAAGGCTTGAAGGGTATCCGGGCAGCCGGCCACGCCACGGGCCCGGGCCAGGGCCTGGTGCTCCCAGGTCCAGGCATCGTTCTGCTGGTATTTCTCAAAGGCCTGCAGGGTACTCACCAGCAAGCCGGAGTTACCGGACGGGCGCAACCGCATATCCACTTCATAAAGCTGGCCTGAGGGCGTCTGGGTGCTGAGAATGTGCACAATGCGCTGGCCCAGGCGGGTGTAGAACACCGCGTTGTCGATGGGCTTGTCACCATCGGTGGCCAGTTGCGGATCGGCCTGATGCACAAACACCAAGTCGAGGTCCGAGGTGTAACCGAGTTCGATACCGCCGAGCTTGCCGTAGCCGATGATGGCGAAGTCTGTGTCACACGCCGAACCATCCGCCCGCCGCGGATAACCATGGCGGCTGACCAGGTTGGAGAAAGCCACATCCACCACATGGTCCAGCACCACTTCGGCAATCCAGGTCAGGTAATCACTCACCTTCATCAGCGGCAAGGTACCCTTGAGCTCAGACGCGGCCACCCGCAGCACATGGGCCTTCTTGAAGTAACGCAAGGCCTCCATCTGCTCTTCCAGGTCTTCATAGGGAATGCGCAGCATCTGCTGGCGCAGGTCGTCCTGCAGCTCTTCCTTGGCAGGCGGGCTGTACAGGCTTTCGGCATTCAGCAGTTCGTCCAGCAGCAGCGGGGTTTCTGCCAGCAGGCGGGCAATCCAGGGGCTGTCGCTACACAGGCGCACCAGCTGCGTAAGCGCGCCGGGGTTTTCCACCAGCAGCACCATGTAGGCGGTGCGGCGCAAAATGGCCTCGACCAGCTGCAATACCCGGTCGAGGGTTTCCGACGCATTCTCAACATCCATCAACGCGTTCAGCAATAACGGCATGAACTGGTTGAGGCGTTTGCGGCCTTGGGTTTGCAGAGTCTGAACGGTTCGGCTGTCCCGCAGGCTCGCCAGGCGCTTGAAACTGTCTTCCGGGTTTTCGAAACCTTTCTCCGCCAGCCATTCCAACGCAGCGGGCTCTTCCATTTCCGCCAGCCAGAGTTCGTAACAGCCGTCATCCATACCGTTTTCGGAATCGCCTTCCTCGTCCTCGGTCGCGATGATGTTGGCGAAGTGCCGGGCAACGCGGTTGCGGTGTTCATCCAGCGCATGCTGGAAGGCGGCCCAGTCATCAAACTCCATAATGCGCGCAACCCGGGCCTGCGACAGTTCATCGTCCGGCAGAACCTGGGTCTGCTTGTCTTCCATACCCTGCAGGGCGTGTTCCAGGTTGCGCAGGAACACATAGGCCTCGCGCAACTCCTTCACAACGGCGGATGGCAGCAGCTCCAGCTCTTCCAGTTCTCTGAGGATGTTCAGCAATTCCCGCTGTTGCAGCTCCCGGTCTCGGCCGCCGCGGATCAGCTGGAAAGCCTGCACCACGAACTCGATCTCGCGGATACCGCCACTGCCCAGTTTGATATTGTTCTCCAGCCCCTTGCGGCGCACTTCCCGGCTGATCATGTCTTTCATGGTGCGCAGGGATTCGAAGGCGCTGAAGTCGATGTATTTGCGGTAAACAAAGGGCCGCAGGCTTTCCATCAACACCTGCCCTGCCCGCTGGTCGCCGGCCACCACCCGGGCCTTGACCATGGCATAGCGCTCCCAGTCCCGGCCCTGATCCTGGTAGTAGGTTTCAAGGGCGGCAAAACTCAGTGCCAGGGCACCACTCTGGCCGTAGGGCCGCAGGCGCATGTCCACCCGGAACACAAAACCATCCGCCGTAATCTGGTCCAGCGCCTGAATCAGTCGCTGGCCAAGGCGGATGAAAAACTGCTGGTTATCCAGGGCCCGTCGGCCACCTTCGGTTTCCCCCTTGGAGGGAAAGGCAAAGATCAGGTCGATATCCGAGGAAACATTCAGCTCCCGCCCGCCGAGCTTGCCCATACCCAGCACCACCATTTTCTGAGGCACGTGGGCACCGGTCACCGGGTCACGACCCATGGGGGTACCGAATTCCTCACAGGCCTTTTCATAAAGCCAGCTGAGAGCGCCATCAATGGCCACGTCGGCAAAGGCGCTGGTGGCCAGCATGGTTTCGTTCAGATCTGCCCAGTTCATCAGGTCACGCCAGATAATGCGGAACTGGATTTCCCGACGGTACTGGCGAAGGGCTGCATGCAGCGACGGCTCGGAATCAACGATTGCCAGGAAATCGCCCCAGCGCTGTTTCAGCCACGCTTCTGTGGTGGGTTCGGTCAGCGGGCGGGCCTTAACGGCCGCCTGAACCTGCTCCGGATAACGTTCCAGCGTCTGGGCCAGAAACACACTGCGGGCGCAGGCCTCGGCAACATCCGCCGGCGACAGCTCCGCTGGTAACGAACCCATAGGCTCAGACATAACGCAAACCCCTGTCTCTCTGATATATTTCCGGTACTGTATAACGAACTTGCCACGGACTGAACAGGCAGCCCCACTCCATGATGCGCAATCGTCGCCCGCTGAACCCGGAACACTCGCAGCCACACCTGCCGATGGGCGGCCTGATCCGGAAACGGATCAAGCGCCTTTTCCTCGCCCTTGGCGCACTGGTTTCCGCGCAGATATTGATTCTCTGGGCTGCGGAGCCTTTGAGCTTTTTTGAATCCGTGTGGCTCACAATGACCACACTGGTCACCGTAGGCTATGGTGACTACGTGCCGGTAACCACCATCGGGCGCATCAGCACTGTGGCGCTTATGTTTATAGCCGCCATCACCCTGCTCACGCTGATTGTCAGCGACTATATTGAATACCGGTTCTACCGCCGTGAACGAATCCTCTCCGGACGCTGGATTTACAACATGAAAGACCACATCGTAATCATCAACACCCCACGCACCGGTGGCGAACAATACTTCATGCGCTTCGCCACCCAGATTCGGTCGATACCGGAGTACCACACGGTACCCATCATGTTGTTGACCCGACAGTTTCCCGGCGGCCTGCCGGCGGAGCTCCGGGATTGCGGCATGGTGCACTTCCACGGTGCAGGCAATGATCCGGAAGCGCTGAAATCCGTCCACGCTGGCAGTGCCAGGCACGTGATTGTGCTCGCGGCCGACGAGTCCGACCCTTTCTCCGATAGCCTGACCTTCGATATCGCCCACCGGCTGGCAGAGTCCAACCTTGGCGGCAAAACCACCGTGGAATGCGTGAGTGATGCCAACCGGGATCGCTTCAAGGCCCTGGGGGTGAGAACCATCATACGGCCGGTTCGAACCTATCCGGAAATCATGGTGCGCGCCGTGGTGGCGCCAGGTTCAGAGAAAGTGCTGGAAGACATGTTCAACTACGAGCGTGACCACCCACACCGCTACGACCTGGAACTGGATGATCTTACCTGGGCGGATATTGTCAGCGCTCTGGTTCGCCACGGAATAGGAACTGCTCTGGCCTACATTGATCACGACAACGAGGTAATCTGCCACCCGGATACCAACGCCGAAGTTGAGGGCAAGGGGCTGATTGTTCTGGTTCGCTCCAGCGAGACGCCGGAGGTGTCAGTGGTAGAGGAAGCGCTTGACCGGTATCGGGAGTTTCTCAAGCAGTGGCGCGCCATGCATGAGCAAAACGAGAAAGCCGTCACCGAGAAGCCTGAAGAAAATCCTTCAGCCGGCGGCAGCGAGCGCTAACTGCAGCTGGCCGAACTCAGGAAACTGCTCAACCAGACTCGCCACGGCAATACCGTCTTCCAGTGCCCTGGCTACCGGCCTCCACACCGGCACTAGCCCGACCGCTTCCGCCTGCCGCTCAATCTCCGCAAGCGTGCTGGCGGGCAGACGCATCGTATCACCGGTTAACCAGGCCAGACTCAGGTAATGCAGAAAGGATAGCGAGCTGAACCCTGAAGCTGGCAATGCCAGGGACGGGCGGTAGATTCCGGCAAGGTAGTAGCCCTGCTCGGCTTTGCTCACAAGGTTAAGAAATACCGGAACGGCTTGTGCGAGCGCGCGGGCATTTTCAAGCAGCGCTGCCGGCTCGCCCGCTTTCAGCTCAAATTCCACTTCATACAGGGGCCTTGCCTGCTTTCCGCCTACCACTTCGCCTGAGTCCAGAGCGACCTCAATGACGGACTCTGCTTGCTCCAGCATGATAATGCGCCTCTGGAAGTTGGTCTCGAAAACCAGTTCCAGTTCGCCAAGGTCGACCTCAGATCTCAACGGAGTCTGTTCCAGAAGCTCAAGATCCAGATCCGGCCCCGGCAGATCCCACTCCCACTCCTGGCGGCGATGGGCTCCGTTTACGAACTCGCCCTGGGTTTTCAAGGTCTGGATGTAGCGACCACCGGCCTGACGGACTCGCAACGCGGCACGGGCCTGATTCAACGCAGCATTCGGGGTGTCATAGTAACGATTGACCAGTGTTTTAACCGGACCTTCGCTTGCACCCGGTTGACCTTTGAGCCACTCGAAGGCCCGGGACTGTGCGGATTCCGATAGGGTCAGCTTTACTTCAAGTTCCGTGGCCACTGGAGTGCTCCTGATGATTTCTTTTCCTGCCAAAACAGAAAAGCCGGTGACAGAGACACCGGCAGTTGCATCAAAGTCATCAGTGTTGTCTGCACGCTCAAAGTTGTAATCGTACACGTCGTCACCACCGCCAATGTAGCCTTCGAAGTATACATACAGGTGGTCAGATACATTATGCAGCGCCTGCAGGCAGGGTAATGGTATCCCACTTGGTGCTGTCAGAGTTGTCAGCTTCAGCCATTTCGTAAGAAAGAGCGAACTGGTTTTTACCCAGAGTGTACACACCCATCAGGCCAAACTTGTCATACGCATCTTTACGAGTGTGGTATTCACCGGTAACCCGCAGGTTGTCCAGATTGTAGCTGACACGCAGACCGTAGGTGTTCTCGTTATCACCACCGTTGTCGTTAGAGTCAACGGCAAACGCCAGCTCAAGAGCGTCTACTTCGTACATTGCAGCCAGCTGGTAAGGATAAGACTTGTCACCGCCTTCGCCATCGCCGTTAACCTGCACTGCACCACCCAGAGTCAGACCGCTGAATGACGGAGAACGATACTGAATCAGGTCACCTTCGCCAGTGCTATAGCCCGCTGCGCCGATGCTCAGGGTCGCTACTTCGTAGAACTGAGCGATTTCGTCGACTGCAGTTTCATATGTGGAGTCGTCTGAACCGATCCATACCTGGCCAAAACTGTCGCCCTTAACACCAATGTAGGCTTCGTCGATGTTTGCACCAGATGAGTCTTTCTCATCAGCACCAAAACCGTCCAGCTCCAGCTTGAAGAAACCGGTAATGCCCGGAGCAATCTCGTGGTCGTGCATAACACCCAGAGTAGAACCGTTGTCAGCGTGTTCAACTTCAGACGGACCACCATCAACGTTGTCGTGGGTCAGAACGTACTGAATGTTACCGTAAACGGTCGGCAGGTTGCTTTCCTGGGCCAGAGCAGCGCCAGAGAAGGTTGCGGCTGCAATAGCAGAAGCAAGAATAGTTTTTTTCATGTTGCGTCTTCCTTTTTGAGTTAACTCAGGTTTTCGACGGGTGTAAGCCCCGATTTTTACTGGTAAATCCAGCAAATGCCGGCTTTACCGGAACCCCGATCAACCCCCATTTATTTCCAACAGGGGGCCGACATTTCTTCTTTTTATCTGGCCGGGAAAGCCCCGAACCTTAGTTATCAACCACTTACAGAACTTTGTTAAAGTTCAGCGTGATAAACCTGTCTTAATACAATGTTTGCATTTTTGCAAATTTTCACGGGCTAATTTTTGGTTCATCGCGGGTTAGCGGGAAATGCTGCTTTTATCTTCAGAAAGAAGTAGTCGTTATCCCGGTAGCCGTAGGCCACCCGCTTGATCACCTTGATCTTGTTGTTCATTCCCTCCAACACACTGGTGTTCAGCCGGTAGACCGCGCTGGCGATAATGCCGTCGACGTAGCCCTTGAGGCGCCTGGCAAACTGCTGCACGGGGGCCAGCCCACTACTCATAGCCAGATTTAGCCAGTCTTGCCAGCGTTGTCTGGCATCGGCCTCTGAGGGAGCGTACCAGAGCTCTTTGAGCTGGTCTTTCAGGACGTAGACAGTCATCAGGGGCTGGTTGGCTTGCAGCAGTTCTTCGAGCTTCAGAGCCTGCTCATCCTTGAGGTTGCCTCGGTTTCTGAGCAACAGCCAGCGACTTCGTTTCACTACTTTGCGAGCCGGCTTGTCGTGTCGAAGCTGATTGGCCTGATCGACCCGGACACGGTCAATCACTTCCCGTCCGAACTTTGCTACAACGTGGAACAGGTCATAGACCACCCGTGCTTGTGGGCAGTGGTGCTGAACTTCCAGGTCCATGGCGGTATTCATATCCATCGCCACGGCTTCGACCTGGCCACAGGTTTCCGGCCCCAGCCATTCAAAGAAGGGGCGTACCGCTGCTCGACTGCGGCCTTCTCCAACCCAGAGGACTTGTTGAGTATCCGCATCAATCGCCACGGTGGCGTAGCGGTGTCCCTTGAACAAGGCGAACTCATCCATGATCAGTCGACGAATCCGGCGTTTATCTGGCTCAGTCACTTCTCGTTTGAGGCGCCGATGGTCGATGGCCTTGACCGTATGCCAATGCAACCCTAGCAGCGTTGCCACATGTTGGATCGGCATCAGTCGTACCAGGGATTCAATCCAACTGACCATGCCTGCCGTCAGACGCTGTCGCCCTGGTAACCAGCGAATCTGTTCAAGCTTGGGGCCACAGGTCGTACAACGAACTCGGCGAACTGGCACGTCCAGCCAGACACGGTATTGGAACAGGTCGCGTTCTCGGACTCGTCGGGTGCTGATGTCATGGATGGCAAGCGTGTGCTGATTACAACCACTGCAGCATGGCAAGTAATCGTCGGCAGGTTGCAGTCGGATGAGCAGAGATTGAGCGTCAATCTGGGCATACGATTCTATCGTGAATCCTTCCCAGAACAGGGCAAGAGGATTAGCATTCATAGGGACGGCGGTGAGTCGGTCAGGTTTGTTGTTTTGGCGAACTCAAAACTAACCGGTTTTACCGCCGTCTCCTACTTTTTCACGCTAACCCGCGATGAACCTAATTTTTAGCCTTTTTTGGTCAGGAAGCAAAGTTCTTTATTCCTCAATGGCTTGACCACAGATTCCGGTTTTATCTACCAAAATCAGGGCCAGAACCCAAAAACCGCTTCCAGAACAATCAACTAAGGCAGTCCGAGCTAGCAAAACCACAAACCGGCTCAAACATTACCTTATCTACCGCCCTTTTGTGAGGCGCCAGATACAACTCTGTCACATTTCGGTGCACTAACCCTTTTTGCCGGTTTCTAGCATGAACGTGACAGGGCCGTCATTTACCAGGGCCACTTTCATGTCTGCACCGAACTGCCCTTCCCCAACACGACTCTCCCCAAGTTCAGCTCGGGCCTGGGCCACAAAATTCTGATACAGGGAATTGGCCATATCCGGCGCAGCCGCCAGCGAGAACCCCGGGCGGGTGCCGGAGCCGGTATCGGCGGCAAGTGTGAACTGGGGAACAATCAGCAGCGATCCACCGGAGTCCTGAACGTTAACGTTCATCCGGCCCTGCTCGTCGGGGAATACCCGGTAGGAGAGGATTTTTCGGCACAAGTCCCTGGCCTCATTCTGTGTGTCGTCCTTTTCCACACCCAGCAATAGCAGAAGCCCCGGCCCAATGGCGGAAATCTTTTCCCCATTCACCGTTACACTGGCTTCGGAAACGCGCTGGACCAGTCCTTTCATTCCATCCCTTGGCAAGATGAGCACAGGGTTAAAAATCAGCAACGCGCAAGAGTGTATAGGGCCCTCGGCGGGGCCGCAAGCCCTTGAAGGCCAATAATAAGTCTATGCTCAACCGGCGCTGGGCAGGCTTTTCGCCACTACCTCTTCTACGCCCCGCAACAGCGCATCCACAATAGCCGGCTCGGACGCGGAATGGCCGGCATCCCGGATAATATGCAGCTCGGCTTCCGGCCAGGCCCGGTGCAGGGCCAGGGCATTATCCAGCGGGCACACCATGTCGTAACGGCCGTGCACAATTACCCCGGGGATATCCGCCAGCCGGCCCGCGTCCCGCACAATCTGATCCGGTTCCAGAAAGGCGTTGTTCATGAAGTAGTGGCACTCAATACGTGCCAGGGCGATGGCCACATGGGGGTGGCCGAAATGCTCCACCACCTTGGGGTTCGGGTGCAGAGTTGCGCAACGGCCTTCCCAGATCGACCAGGCCTTGGCTGCCTGTATCTGCTCCAGTTCATTGGCGCTGGTGAGCCGGCGATAGTAGGCCGTCACCATATCACCGCGCTCAGCTTCGGGAATCGGAGCCAGGAAATCCTGCCAGTAATCCGGAAACACCCGGCTCGCGCCTTCCTGATAAAACCACTGAATATCTCGCGGCCGGCACAGGAAAATGCCCCGCAACACCAGCCCGAGAACCCGCTCCGGATAGGCTTCGGCATACACCAGGCTGAGCGTGGAGCCCCAGCTGCCACCAAACAGCAACCAGCGGTCAATGCCCAGAAACTGGCGAATGGTTTCCATGTCCTGCACGAGGGTGTCGGTGCTGTTGCCTTCCAGCTCCGCCAGCGGCGTGGAACGGCCAGCGCCGCGCTGGTCCATCAGGATAATCCGGAACCGCTCGGCATCGAAAAACCGCCGGTGGTAATCCTCACACCCACCACCCGGCCCACCGTGAACCACAAGCACAGGAATGCCATCCGGATTGCCGGATTCTTCCAGGTACAGCTCATGGGGTTCGTCCACCGCAAGGCGATGACGGGCGTAGGGTTCAATATCGGGGTAGAGGTTCAGCATGACGAACTCCGTTTCAGGGATAACGGCAGTCTAGCTGAGTTGGGTGGGGACAATAAAGGAGGGATTGGTTTGCCACGAAATCCACTAAAGGACACGAAAGAAAGAAAGAAACTGACTGGCCACGGACACTCACTGACCCTCACGGACAAAAATGCTTTTGGCAGTTGTCCGTGTAATTCCGTGAGTGTCCGTGGCAAAAAATAATCTTTTTCTTTTTAAGCTCTTTTCGTGTTCTTTCGTGGTTTTCGTGGCAAAAAGTCTTTTACTTCTTACCCGCGCGCTTGCGCTCGTTCTCGGTCAGAAGCTTCTTGCGCAGACGGATCGACTTGGGCGTTACTTCCACAAGCTCATCGTCGTCGATGAACTCCAGCGCCTGCTCCAGGGTGAACTTGATGGGCGGCACCAGGCCGATCACTTCGTCTTTACCGGAGGCACGCATGTTGTCCAGCTTCTTGCCCTTGGTGGGGTTAACCACCAGGTCGTTGTCGCGGCTGTGGATACCACACAGCTGGCCTTCGTAGATTTCCTGGCCCGGGTCCAGGAACAGCTTGCCACGGCTCTGCAGGGTTTCCAGCGAGTAGGTCAGCGCGGTACCGGTCGCCATGGAAACGATAACGCCGTTCTGGCGGCTGGTTACGTCACCCATCTTCACCGGGCCGTAGTGGCTGAAGGTGGAGGTCAGGATGCCGGTACCGGAGGTCATGGTCAGGAAGGTGTTCCGGAAACCGATCAGGCCGCGGGCCGGAATGGTGTATTCCAGGCGGATACGGCCCTTGCCGTCCGGGATCATGTTGGTCATGTCACCCTTACGCAGACCCATCTGCTCCATAATCGGGCCCTGGTGCTGCTCTTCGATGTCGATGATCACGTTTTCGTACGGCTCTTCCTTCTGGCCGTTTACTTCCTTGACCACCACTTCCGGGCGGCCTACGGCCAGCTCGAAGTTTTCGCGGCGCATGTTCTCGATCAGAACCGACAGGTGCAGCTCACCACGGCCAGACACCTTGAACTTGTCCGCTGAATCGCCTTCTTCAACACGCAGTGCCACGTTGTGCAGCAGTTCTTTTTCCAGGCGCTCTTTGATGTTACGGCTGGTTACGTACTTGCCTTCTTTACCGGCAAACGGCGAATCGTTTACCTGGAAGGTCATGGATACGGTGGGCTCGTCAACGGTCAGCGCCGGCAGGGCTTCTACGTTAGAGGGATCACACAGGGTGTCGGAAATGAACAGCTGGTCCAGGCCACTTACGCACACAATGTCGCCAGCCTGGGCTTCTTCAACTTCCACACGCTGCAGGCCGGAGTGGCCCATGATCTTCAGAATACGGCCGTTGCGCTTCTTGCCGTCGGCACCGAGAGCCACCACCGGAGTGTTGGTCTTCACTTTACCGCGCATGATACGACCGATACCGATTACACCCAGGAAACTGTTGTAGTCCAGCTGGGAGATCTGCATCTGGAACGGGCCGTCCATGTCAACAGAAGGCGCAGGCACGTGGTCAACAATCGCCTGGAACACGGCGTCCATGTTGTCCTGGAGGTCTTCATGGTCCATACCGGCAATGCCGTTCAGGGCGCTGGCGTAAACAATCGGGAAGTCCAGCTGCTCGTCGGTGGCACCCAGGTTATCGAACAGGTCAAATACCTGGTCTACAACCCAGTCCGGGCGCGCACCCGGGCGGTCGATCTTGTTCACAACCACAATCGGGCGCAGGCCCGCTGCGAAAGCTTTCTGGGTAACAAAGCGGGTTTGCGGCATGGGGCCGTCGATGGAATCCACCACCAGCAGCACACTGTCTACCATGCTCATTACCCGCTCAACTTCGCCACCGAAGTCAGCGTGGCCCGGGGTGTCTACGATGTTGATATCGTAGTCCTTCCATTTCAGCGCGGTGTTTTTTGCCAGAATGGTAATGCCACGCTCTTTTTCCTGGTCGTTGGAGTCCATAACGCGCTCGTTTTCGAGCTCTTTACGGTCCAGGGTGCCAGACTGGCGCAGCAACTGGTCAACCAGGGTGGTTTTACCGTGGTCAACGTGGGCAATGATGGCGACGTTTCTAAGCTTATCAATCACAACGGGTATCCTGCAGAAATTAGCGGCGCGCAGTATATCGAAAAGTCCATGTCGATAATATGAAGAATAGTGCCTAATATGTAACCAACCCTTCCGGCGCACTGATATCAGGCAATCCACCGGTTTTCGCACCAAAGTGGTGCGCTATTCTGGTGCAATTCCAGGCCGGCCACCGTACACTTTTGCACACACAACGCACCAAAGCCTTGCCACTGCGCTGTTGTGGCGCAGTTACACAAAACTGGCAAGGCACTTGCTTAGTGAGGAGCAGCCGTAATTGAAAGGTAAGGGCCAAAGGCTTCTGGTAAGCTGCCTTCACCTGCAAGAGATCGGGCCTCAGCACACTGAACGATCCGGCACAACGAACACGAAATCACTACGGAGCATGCACAATGTCCAAGACGATTGATTTGATCAAAGAACACGAAGTCAAATGGGTTGACCTGCGCTTCACCGACAGCCGCGGTAAAGAACAGCACGTTACACTGCCTGCCACTGAAGTAGACGAAGACTTTTTTGCCGACGGCAAGATGTTCGACGGCTCTTCTATTTCTGGCTGGAAAGGCATCAACGAGTCCGACATGATCCTGATGCCGGTTGATGAAACCTCCGTGCTGGATCCGTTCACCGAAGAAACCACCGTTAACATTACCTGCGACATCGTGGAACCCACCACCATGCAGGGTTACGAGCGTGACCCCCGCTCAGTTGCCCGTCGCGCAGAGGAATACCTGAAGTCTACCGGCATTGCCGACGGCGCCCTGTTCGGCCCGGAGCCGGAATTCTTCATCTTTGATTCCGTTAAGTGGAAGACCGACATGCAGGGCTCCATGTACGAGCTCTACTCAGAAGAAGCCGCCTGGGTATCCGGCGAAGACTTCGACCGCAACAACATCGGCCACCGGCCGGGCGTGAAAGGCGGCTACTTCCCGGTTCCGCCGGTAGACAGCCTGCACGACCTGCGTGGCGCCATGTGTGCGGCCATGGAAAGCATGGGTCTGACCATCGAAGTGCACCACCACGAAGTGGGCACGGCCGGCCAGTGTGAAATCGGCGTTGGCCCGAACACCCTGACCCGCAAAGCAGACGAAGTTCAGATTCTGAAGTACTGCGTGCACAACGTAGCCCACGCCTACGGCAAAACCGCCACCTTCATGCCCAAGCCGGTCGTGGGTGACAACGGTTCCGGCATGCACGTGCACATGTCCCTGAACAAAGACGGCAAAAACCTGTTCGCAGGTGACAGCTATGCCGGCCTGAGCGAAATGGCCCTGTACTACATCGGCGGCATCATCAAGCACTCCAAGGCCATCAACGCCTTCACCAACCCGGCCACCAACAGCTACAAGCGCCTGGTACCCGGCTTTGAAGCCCCGGTCATGCTGGCCTACTCTGCCCGTAACCGTTCCGCTTCCATCCGGATTCCGTACGTAAGCAGCCCGAAGGCACGCCGTATCGAAGTGCGCTTCCCGGACCCGGCAGCCAACCCGTACCTGGCCTTCGCCG
This sequence comes from Marinobacter sp. L-46, assembly GCF_056859535.1. Taxonomy (NCBI): domain Bacteria; kingdom Pseudomonadati; phylum Pseudomonadota; class Gammaproteobacteria; order Pseudomonadales; family Marinobacteraceae; genus Marinobacter; species Marinobacter sp. L-46. Next base: position 9,479 of record NZ_JBSXOP010000087.1, on the reverse strand, counting down.
CCCTGATGATGGCCGGCCTGGACGGCATCCAGAACAAGATCCACCCTGGCGATGCCATGGACAAGGACTTGTACGACCTGCCGAAGGAAGAAGCGATGAACATCCCGCAGGTAGCCACTACCCTGCAGGAGGCGCTCGATTGCCTGGCAGAAGACCACGAGTTCCTGACCCGCGGCGGCGTGTTCACCGAAGACATGATTGCCGGCTACATCGACCTGAAGCGTGGCGAAGTTGAGCGTATCAACATGACCACTCACCCGGTTGAATTCGAACTGTATTACTCCTGCTAAGCCCCTGCACCAATTTGGTGCGGCCCGGTAACAGCCAGCCCCGCCCCGCGCGGGGTTTTTTTGTATCAGCCGTTGAAAACCCCGCCAACGGCGCCGATAATCGAGGCAGTTGATCAATGCAGGCCTTTATTATGAAAACACCTCTCGCCCTTGTAACCGGATTCTGTTTACTGGCCGCCGCCGGCGCCCACGCAGAGGTGTACCGGCATGTGGATGCCCAGGGCAACGTCACCTTCTCAGACGAGCCGATGCAGGGCAGCGAAACCGTTAAAGTAAAACCGGTTACCACCATCACCCTGCCCAAACCGGAAGTGGTGAGAGAAACCGACCAGCTTCGGCAAGAAGTCCAGAAGGAAGGCGCCAACTACGACAGCCTCACTTTTGTGCACCCGCAAAACGACCAGGCCTTCTACAGCGGCAGTGGCGACGTCACCTTTGAAGTGCGCAGCACCCCCGGCCTGCAACGCGGCCACAAATACGAAATCACCCTCGACGGCCAGCCCGTAGGCCAGAGCTCCTCCGGCTCGGTAACCGTGAACAACATTGATCGCGGCACCCACCAGGCCGGTGTGCATATCGTGGACGACCAGGGCGTTCAGGTGAAAACCGGCCCCGGCATCAGCTTCACCGTTCATCGCCCGTCTGTCCTGCGCCGATAACACATCAGCGGTAGCATCCGGAATTAGTTGCACCAATTTAGTGCATACGCACCACATTAACGCCATACTCTGGGCAGCGAAGGGGCAAATCGCCGGCTGCCTGTAGCCTTTCCCGCACCATCTGCACCAAGCCACAGCACCGCCATGCCCCACAGGCCGGCCCGCGCCCGGCCGTTGCCCATTTTTTTCTGCGAGCCAGCAAAACTGGTTCGGATTTTGCAAAACCGGGGTACACGCATGAAACGAAAACGGAAGCCGAGCATGACGTCGCAGCCGCCCGCCACCCCGGACAGTGGATACAAAAGCATTCTGGACAGCCTGACCACCTCCCTTCTGGTGCTGGGCGAAGACCTCACTATCCGTTACCTGAACCCGGCGGCCGAGAACCTGTTTGAAACCAGCCTGACCCGCACCCGTGGCCAACCGCTGGGCGATCTGCTAATCGACTCCAGCGACGCCCTGAAGACCCTGTACGCAGCCCTCAACAACGGCCAGTCCTACACCCGCCGCGAGGCCGAGTTCGCCCTGCTGACAGGCTCACGTTTCACCGTAGACTACTCGGTAACCCCGGTCAGCGTAGACCCGACCGAGCTGGTGATCGAAATCCAGCCGAAAGACCGGATGCTGCGCATCAGCCGGGAAGAAGACATCATCTCCCAGCAGGAAACCACCCGCATCCTGGTGCGCGGCATGGCCCACGAAATCAAGAACCCGCTGGGGGGCATTCGAGGTGCGGCGCAACTGCTGGACCGGGAACTGAACAGCGAAGACCAGCGCGAATACACCCAGGTGATCATTAACGAAGCCGACCGCCTGCGCAGCCTGGTAGACCGCATGCTGGGCCCCAACAAGGCCCTGCAAATGGCCAGCACCAACATCCACGAAGTACTGGAACGGGTACGCACCCTGATTGAAGCCGAAAGCAAGGGCCGGGTGCGCCTGAAGCGGGATTACGACCCCAGCATTCCGGAATTCACCGGCGACAAGGAACAGCTGATCCAGGCCTTCCTGAACATCGCCCGCAACGCCATGGAAGCCGCCTTCGAAAACCAGGTAGACAGCCACAGCGGCGACATGCCCACCATCACCTTCCGCACACGGGCCCTGCGCCAGTTCACCATCGGCCACCGACGCCACCGCCTGGTGTGCCGGGTAGACATCATCGACAACGGCCCGGGTATACCGCCGGAACTGCTGCAGAACGTCTTCTACCCCATGATCAGTGGCCGGGCGTCCGGCACGGGCCTGGGGCTTTCCATTACTCAAAGCATCATCGGCCAGCATCGCGGGCTGGTGGAATGCGAGAGTGAACCGGGAAGAACCGACTTCATCATCTTCCTGCCTCTGGAGGACAACCAATGAGCCGAACGGGAAACGTCTGGATCATAGACGACGACAAAAGCATCCGCTGGGTACTGGACCGTGCCCTTACCCAGGCCGGCCTGCACCCCCGCGTATTCGACAGCGGTGAAAGCATCATGATGCGCCTGGAGCACGAACAGCCGGATGCCATTATCAGCGACATCCGCATGCCCGGCGTAGACGGCATTACCCTGCTGTCCAGGATCGTGAAGAAGCACCCGGACCTGCCCGTTATCATCATGACCGCCCACTCCGACCTAGACAGCGCGGTGACCAGCTACCAGACCGGTGCCTTCGAATACCTGCCCAAACCCTTTGATGTGGATGAAGCCGTGGCTCTGGTTAAGCGCGCCATCGCCCACAGCCACGAGAAAAAGGCCGCGGCAGAACCCCAGATGGAGTCGGTTCAGAAAAACCTGGAAATCATCGGCGAAGCACCCGCCATGCAGGAGGTGTTCCGCGCCATCGGCCGGCTCTCCAACTCCAACATTACCGTACTGATCAACGGCGAGAGTGGCACCGGTAAAGAACTGGTGGCCCAGGCCCTGCACAACCACAGCCCCCGGGCCCACAACCCGTTCATCGCCCTGAACATGGCCGCCATCCCCAAAGACCTGATTGAATCGGAACTGTTCGGCCACGAAAAAGGCGCCTTCACCGGCGCCGGCGCCACCCGCCAGGGCCGGTTTGAGCAAGCCAACGGCGGCACCCTGTTTCTGGACGAAATCGGCGACATGCCCGCCGACACCCAGACCCGCCTGCTGCGGGTACTGGCCGATGGCGAATTCTACCGGGTAGGCGGCACCACCCCCATCAAAGTGGATGTGCGCATCATCGCCGCCACACACCAGGACCTGGAAAAACTGGTGCAGGCCGGCAGCTTCCGCGAAGACTTGTTCCATCGCCTGAACGTAATCCGCGTACACCTGCCCAAACTGGCGGAACGCCGGGAAGACATCCCCAAGCTGATGCAGCACTTCCTGAAGCGGGCCGCCAAGGAACTGGCGGTAGAAGCGAAAATACTGCGGCCAGACGCCGAAGAATACCTGACCACCCTGCCCTGGCCCGGCAACGTGCGCCAGCTGGAAAACACCTGCCGCTGGCTGACCGTAATGGCCAGTGGCCGGGAAATCCACGTAGACGACCTGCCCCCGGAACTGCTGCACCAGGCCGAAACCGATAATGCCGGCACCGGCCAGACCTGGCAGGAAGGCCTGAAAAACTGGGCCGAACTGGAACTGAAACGGGGCAAGAAAGCCATCCTGGACACCGCCGTGCCGGAGTTCGAGAAAATCATGATCGAAGCCGCCCTGAAACACACCGGCGGCCGCCGCCGGGATGCCTCGGTACTGCTGGGCTGGGGGCGGAATACGCTGACGCGGAAGATTAACGAATTGGGGATGGATCATCCGGAGGGGGAGGAGGAGTAAGCCTCTTCCCCCATGAGATTGGATTCAGTTGGCGGGGACTTCGCGCCAGTAGATGATGCGGTCGTTGCCGCGGTAGACGCCGAAGGTGGCGGTGGCGCGTGATCAACACCACTTATCCGTGTTTGATCGGTTCGCACCCGATGATCCGGCGCCTGTCAGGTGCAAGTCCGACAGGCTGCCAGGTAGTCAACGTGCGTCCCACTTAGGTTCCACTTACGTCCCCTTAACACTCTCACCGAGCGCGTATCACGTGGTTGGTTAGCCGGGCGTTCTAACAACTTCCCCGACCGACTACACGTGAAGTGACCTCTCAAGAGTCATAGGTCACTGATATCCTGAAACCCACAAAGGACTATGGTTCAACCAATCAGGCTTAACCGTATGGGGCCTGTAATGACGGGCGCAAGTTAGACTCTTTCACCGCCACCCGCCTTTTCCTGACATGCTGCACTCCCCTCCCTCTTTCGAGGTTCAAGCCCATTACTGGGCGAGGATAAGTCAGGTTTGCAATAGGCCTACCAACAGCCTATACGTGTAGCGAAAATGTCACAAATACTTGATTTACCTAGAAAAATGGCTCACTCAGAAGGGGATATCGTCATCAAAGTCGTCAATCGGCTCCGGCATGCCGCCGCCCTGCTGCTGGGGCGGCTGGTTGCTGTATCCGCCACCCTGGTTACCCTGGCCACCCTGCTGCTGTTGCGGGGGCGGGGTGTTGTAGCTGGCCGCTTGCTGGGGCCGGCCCTGGGGCGCGCCCTGGTTCATGCCGCCTTCGCCACCACGGCTGTCGAGCATCTGCATCTGGCCGTTGATATCCACCACGATCTCGGTGGTGTAACGGTCCTGGCCGTCCTGCCCCTGCCATTTGCGGGTTTGCAGGCGCCCTTCGATATACACCTTGGAACCTTTGCGCAGGTACTGCCCTGCCACTTCAGCCACCTTGCCGAACAACACCACCCGGTGCCACTCGGTTTTCGGTACCAGTTGGCCGGATTGACGATCCTTGTAGCTTTCATCGGTCGCCAGGTTGAGGTTTACCACCGCGTTGCCGTTCGGGGTGTAACGGGTATCCGGATCCTGGCCCAGATTACCGATAAGAATTACCTTGTTTACGCCTCGTGCCATTGTATGCTCCTGGTCTCTTTTGCTGAACGCCTGCGTTCCATGCAGGCATCCTGTGTTTTAAGTAGTGCTACCCTGCCGCACAAATTCAAAGTGCGCAAGCTGCTCTTCCCGAAAATGCTGACGGTCTACCTTCAGGTACGCCATGGCGGCCTCTTCCACGATCACCACGTCTTCCACGCCCGGCAGTTTTCGCAGGTTCTGGTCGATCTCGTCAAAACTGATACTCACGGCGTTTTTCAGCTGTACCACAAAACTGGTGGTGTAACCCGGTGCAGGCATGGTTAACGCCACCAGCAGCCAAACCACCAGCGCTGCGGCCATCAGCCAGAGCACACCGTCCAGGCCAGCGGTCTGCAACAGCCCGCCACCCAGTGCGCCGCCCAGAAACGCGCCGAAGAACTGGGAAGTGGAATACACGCCCATGGCCGTGCCCTTGGCCGCGGCTGGGGCTTCTTTGCTGATCAGCGACGGCAAGCTGGCTTCCAGCAGGTTAAACGCCATAAAGAAGAAGAATAGCACAGCCCACGCCAGCCACAGGCTCTGGCCAACACCGGTCATCGACGCAGCCGCCAATGCCAGCAAGGCGATGGCACCGCACAGCACCGGTTTCATTTTGCGTTTCTTCTCGCCAATGATAATGAAAGGCACCATGGCGAAGAACGAAGTAATCATAACGCTGAGATAGAACCACCAGTGGGAACTGGCCTTCAGACCCAACTGGTCCTGCAACATGGTGGGGAACACCAGGAACAGCGCGGTCAGCACAAAGTGCAGGATGAAAATGCCGAAATCGAGCCGCAGCAGCCGGCCATCCGCCAGGACACGGCTGACCATTTCCCGGGCCGGATGGGTGTCGGCACTGACCTTGTGCTGGTGCGGTGTGGGCACAACCCGGGCAACCACCACCAACGCCAGAACCGCCAGTACCGCGGTGGTATAGAAAATCCCGGACAGCCCCCAGGCAGCTCCCAGCAGCGGGCCCACAACCAGGGAGACCGAAAACGACAGGCCAATGGAAATGCCCACGGTGGCCATGGCCTTGGTGCGCTGCTCCTCCCGGGTGAGATCACTGAGCAACGCCATCAGCACGCTGGCAATCGCGCCGGCGCCCTGAAGAATCCGCCCGGCAATAACTACGTATATGGAATCGGTAGCGCCAGCCAGCACACTACCGGCTGCGAACAGAACCAGGCCGATGTAGATCATCCGCTTGCGGCCAACCCGGTCTGACAGCAAGCCGAACGGAATCTGCAGCAGTGCCTGACTCAGGCCGTAGGCACCAATTGCGAAACCGATCAGCGCGGGCGTAGCGCCTTCGAGGTCGCTGCCCAGCAAAACGAAGACCGGCATTACCATGAACAGGCCCAGCATACGCATGGCGTATACCGATGCCAGAGCTACTACTGAGCGTTTTTCAAGCGCGTTCATGCTAACCCGTGCCGGACTGATTGAATGTATAGGCGCAGCCTGTCACTGCGAGCGGCGCATTGTACCAGAAGCGCTATGCAGACGGGACTACTCACAACGGGGTGGCTAACGGCGGCTGAGAGTGGCCAGGCGCGTCTGTACACGGTTTAGCCGGCGCCACCCGAAAACGATATAATCGACGTTTTTACCCAAGCGAGGTGTTATGGACCATATCCAGATCAAGGGTGCACGCACCCACAACCTGAAGAACATCGACCTGGATATGCCGCGGGACAAGCTGATTGTCATCACAGGCCTTTCCGGTTCCGGTAAATCTTCCCTGGCGTTCGATACGCTGTATGCCGAAGGCCAGCGCCGGTACGTGGAATCGTTGTCCACCTATGCCCGCCAGTTCCTGTCGATGATGGAAAAACCCGATGTGGACCACATCGAAGGCCTTTCCCCGGCCATTTCCATCGAGCAGAAATCCACCTCCCACAACCCGCGTTCTACTGTGGGTACCATTACCGAGATATACGACTACCTGCGCCTGCTGTTCGCCCGCGCCGGCGAACCCCGCTGCCCGGACCACGGCCAGCCGCTGGAAGCCCAGACCGTAAGCCAGATGGTCGACCAGGTGATGGCCATGCCGGAAGGCAGCAAACTGATGATCCTGGCCCCGGTCATCCGGGATCGCAAAGGCGAACACCTGCAGGTAATCGATACCATGCGCAGCCAGGGCTTTATTCGCTTGCGGGTCGACGGCACCGTTTACGACATCGACGACGTACCGGCGCTGGATAAAAAGCGCAAACACCAGATTGATGTGGTGGTCGACCGGTTCAAGGTGAAGGAAGGCCTGGAGCAGCGGCTTGCCGAGAGCTTTGAAACCGCTCTGGAGCTTGCCGACGGCATTGCCCTGGTTGCCCCCATGACCGGCGAAGGCGAGGAACACACCTTCTCAGCCCGCTACGCCTGTACCCAATGCGGCTACGCCCTGAGCGAACTGGAACCCAAGCTGTTTTCTTTCAACAACCCGGCCGGCGCCTGCCCCACATGTGACGGCCTGGGCGTGCGCCAGTTTTTCGACGCCGAAAAGGTTATCCAGAGCCCGGAAGCCACCCTGGCCTCCGGCGCCATCAAAGGCTGGGACCGCCGCGCCGTGTACTATTTCCAGATGCTCACCAGCGTGGCGGAGCACTACGGCGTTGACCTGGAAACACCCTGGGAAGAGCTGCCGGAAAACTTCCAGCAGGCCCTGCTGTATGGTTCCGGCGATGAAGACATCACCTTCCGGTATGTAAATTCCCGCGGCCATATCATGGAAAAGGCACACCCGTTCGAGGGCATACTGCCCAACCTGGAACGCCGCTACCGGGAAACTGACTCCCAGAGCATGCGCGAAGAACTCGCCCGCAACCTCAGCACCCAGCCCTGTAAGGATTGCGGCGGCTCACGCTTGCGCCGCAGCGCCCGCCATGTGTTTATCGAAGAGCGTACCCTGCCGGAAATCACCCGGCTGCCTGTCGGCGACGCCCATCGCTACGTGAGCGAACTGGCCCTGCCCGGCCGCAAAGGCGAAATCGCCGAGAAAATCCTCAAGGAAGTGCGCGAACGCCTGCAATTCCTGGTTAACGTCGGGCTGGAATACCTAACCCTGGAACGCAGCGCCGACACACTGTCCGGCGGTGAAGCCCAACGCATCCGGTTAGCCAGCCAGATCGGCGCGGGCCTGGTGGGCGTCATGTACATTCTCGATGAGCCATCCATAGGCCTGCACCAGCGGGACAATGATCGCCTGCTGGCCACCCTCACCCACCTGCGGGACCTGGGCAACACCGTGATCGTGGTGGAGCACGACGAAGACGCCATCCGCGCCGCCGACTACGTGATCGACATCGGCCCGGGCGCCGGCGTACACGGCGGCGAAATCGTCGCCCGCGGTACCCCGGCCGAGATCATCGCCAACCCGGCGTCCATGACCGGCCAGTATCTCAGTGGCGAAAAGGAAATTGCCGTTCCCAAAGCCCGAAATAAAGGCAACGGCAAAAAACTGGTGCTATCCGGCGCCTCCGGAAACAACCTGCAGAACGTCACCCTGAACCTGCCACTGGGCGTGATGACCTGCATCACCGGTGTATCCGGCTCCGGCAAATCCACCCTGATCAACGCCACCCTTTATCCGGTGGCGGCAGCCAAGCTGAACAAAGCCACCAGCCTGAGCCACGCCCCCTACAAAAACCTCAAGGGCCTGGACCACCTGGACAAGGTCATCGACATAGACCAGAGCCCCATCGGCCGAACCCCCAGATCCAACCCGGCCACCTACACCGGCCTGTTCACCCCCATCCGTGAACTCTTCGCCGGCACCCAGGAGGCCCGGTCCAGAGGCTACAAACCCGGCCGATTCTCATTCAACGTCAAAGGCGGCCGCTGCGAAGCCTGCCAGGGCGATGGCGTAATCAAAGTAGAAATGCACTTCCTGCCCGACGTGTACGTGCCCTGCGACATCTGCAAAGGCAAACGCTACAACCGCGAAACCCTGGAAGTCCGCTACAAAGGCAAAAACATCAACGAAGTGCTGGAAATGACCGTTGAAGAAGGCCGTGAATTCTTCGACGCCGTGCCCTTCATCGCCCGAAAACTGCAAACCCTGATCGACGTGGGCTTGTCGTACATCCGCCTCGGCCAAAGCGCCGTCACATTGTCCGGCGGAGAAGCCCAGCGGGTAAAACTGGCCAAGGAACTGTCCAAGCGCGATACCGGTAAAACCCTGTACATACTGGATGAACCGACTACCGGCCTGCATTTCTACGACATCCAGCAGTTGCTGACCGTACTGGAGCGGCTGCGGGACCATGGCAACACCATTGTAGTGATCGAGCACAACCTGGATGTGATTAAAACGGCGGACTGGATTGTGGACCTCGGACCCGAGGGTGGTTCTGGTGGCGGGCAGATTATTGCCGAGGGAACTCCGGAGGAGGTGGCGGAGAATCCAGCGTCGCACACAGGACGCTACCTGAAACCAATGCTCATCAAATAGCCCGCCGGAGGAGCGGGCACAGCGAGTAGGGTGAGGCGTCACCGCCTCATCCCTCTCACAGAACCGTACATACGGGCCACGTATACGGCTCATGCCATTAACTTACCCCGAACTCGGGGACAGTGATGCCGGTTTTGACCTTCGCAAGATCCATCAACTT
>NZ_JBSXOP010000086.1:0-5553 GCF_056859535.1 Marinobacter sp. L-46 | reverse complement strand
ACGCTGGAAGCGAATCAAGGGGTTTGACCAACTGAAGCTGGTCGTGGACAACGTGCAGTTTCAGGATGGAATACAGGTGGAAGATCAATCTGGCAGGAACGCTGCCTGATGGTCATACACCAGATTTGACAATAACTCCCGAAAACTGAACCGTGGAGACGTCAAAATTTATGAGCACACGGTTCATCAGGGTCCGATACAAGCCTTGCACTGGAGTATCAGCCTCATACGAACATGCCGGGGGCGCGTGTTGGCAAGTGCATTAGCTGAAGAATGCGTTAAATTTGAAGCCGCAACGGCTCACTACGTTAAAATCACGAATAATCCGTATTTTCTCGAGAAAGTTTGCGACATTGTCGGCCTTTATCTGAATCCGACGGACAATGCGCTGGTCCTCATTGTTGATGAAAAGACCCAAATTCAGACGTTCGATCGAACACACCCAAATCTACAGCTCAAGCCAGGCCAAGTTGAGCGTCATCCGTACGATTACAAGCAACATAGCACGACAAGCCTTTACGCGGACTTCAACATTTTGACGGGCGAAGTTATTGGCCGTGTCGCCCAGAGTCATCACGCCTTGGAATTTATAGATGTTTTAAGACAGATTGATTGGGAAGCTCCGCAGGATCTGCAGCTGTGTATCATCTTAGATAGCAACTCTTCTCACAACACCTTGGAGGTCAAAGCCTGGCTCGCCAAGAATCCTAGGTTCAAGGTGCATTTCACCCCAACCAGCGCGTCGTGGTTGAATGAGGTTGAGAAGTGGTTTGGTCAACTGGAACGGCGCGCACTTTATCGAGGAAATTCAATTAGCGTTGGTGAATCGAAGTCAGGGATTAAGAAGTGTATTAAGGTTCACAACGAAAAACTGGCCAAGCCCTTCCGGTGGAATAAAACTACTGGACACGATTGTATCATTGGCATGGCAATTTTGCGCTTAATCGATAATAAGCGTGTAAATTTAATAGGCGCTATATTTGGTGGGCTGGAATGAGGCAAAAACAAGATCTAAGAGGCATGCGACATCATCTGAGTTCGAATTGGCGCCTGCCGTTGATTCCGACCAAACTTTCACCGCCAAGGAGGTCTCAGCCTCTCTTTTCCCGAAAACGGCTGGAGAGTCTTGCCCCGGCAATCATGAAGCATGCTTTGACACTAGTCCAGGCGCCTGCAGGGTATGGAAAGACTACAATCGTTGGCCAATGGGCGGACATGTATCGAGGTGAAGATAAGCTTATAGCTTGGTTAAGTCTCTCAGAAGAAGACAACTCAGAAAAACGATTCTTATCATATCTCATCGCCTCACTGTCAATAACGAAGTCGAATTTCTGCAATGAATCTATTTTAGCGATTAACTCTGAACTATCTTCATCGATTGAAGTTGTTGAATCGATTTTGCTCGCCGAGTTAGAGGCCTCTCGAGAGGAAATCCTACTTACATTAGACGACTACCACTGCATTACTAATCCTGAAATTCACTTGCTAATGTTGCGTCTGATAAAGAATCGACCCGAAAATCTCCATATTATCATTGCAACCAGATCCGAAATTCCCATACGGCTATCTAAGCTGAAGTTGGAAAACCAATTGTTAATCTTGGGTGTCTCTGATCTTCGAATGGATTTTAGTGAGCTTGAGATGTTTCTAAACGAAGTTGTTGAGTTGGATCTACCTAAGAACGTCGCGAGATTGCTTTACGAGGTTAGCGAGGGATGGGTTGCAGGCGTGCAAATGGCGGCTTTGTCACCAAGGCTTCGCAAAGAACCAAAACAATTCCTTAATGAATTTGCAAGCGGATCGAAGGATCTTAAAAACTACCTCCATGAGGTATTAGTGGAACTATTACCTTCAGATTGTGAGGAAGCCCTTGTACGCTGCTCAATTTTAGAGCGCTTCAACGTATCGCTATGCGAGGTGGTTGGTGGGGTAAGCGATGGGAATGCCTTTTTAGAGAAATTGTCTCGGTTGAATTTGTTTATATTTTCGCTTGATGACAATAATGAGTGGTTCCGGTTTCATCGGTTATTTTCTGATTTTCTTCGAGAACGTTTGGGTCAGTTAGGTAAAAAGGAGGTGTTAGCCCTTCATCGTCTTGCTTGCAACTGGTTCGTCGCTCATGAGTTGTGGTCTGAAGCAGTGAGTCACGCTTTAGCCATTGGTTATTCAGATCTTGCTAAAACGTTCATCGAACGCTGTGCATCGGAAATGCTAGAAAAAAGCCGAACGGCCACACTGGTCAATTGGGGGAAGCAAATACCAGAGCATGAGTTGAGCAAGAATATTGACATACGCTTGGCAATCGTCCGGGCTCAGATGCTAATGATGGAGCTTCCTCCCATTCATGGCTTGCTTCATGAGATAGAGTCTGACTTGCAGAAAAGTGATGATGTTGATTTGATGGAAAGAAGAGAGGATTTGCAAAAACAAATACAGGCAACGTCATTGCTACTTGCACTACTTGAGGACCGATTGGAAGACGCTAGGCGCTCTGCGGAGCCATGGATGGAAGCGCCTAGTGAGCTCAATAGATTTGAGTACGAAGTGGTCTTCAATGTCCTAGGCTATATTTATCTCCATCAAATGCGTTTTGATGAGATAGTTGAGGTACAGCGGCAAGCAGCTCGAATGACCAATAAGCTTCACTTCGGTGAGGGATACCGAAAAAGTTTTGAAGGCTTGGCCTGGTTCTGGCGTGGACGCTTAGATAGAGCTAAAGCATTGCTGGGAGAGTCTTTAGCGATTTCTGAAAAAATCGCCGGTCGGCGTTCGATGGCTTCTGTGACAGCCATCGCGAGCTTGGCCGAGCTTTGCTATGAGCGTAACAAAATAGAGGAGGCGGAGGAATTATTGGCATCTGCAATGACGGGCTCTTTGGACGCCTGCCTATTGATAACAGCACAAACCATTTATTCGCTTCTTGCTCGAATAAGTAAGCTGCGCGGAGAAAAAGCAGAATCTTGGATATTACTGGATAAGCTCGAAAAGGTTGCCATGAAAAGAGGGTGGGTCCGACTGGAGGGCCACTGCTATGCAGAGCGTATTCAGTCTGATATTTGGGAGGGTGATGGGGTATCAGCAACGAGAGAGCTAGGGCGTTTTGAACAGTATCTTGAGACCGTGAATCCGGATGTTATTGCTAAAGAACTCCTACATGATGATTGGCTAATATCGAAGGCACGAATTGAACTCCTTAATCAACCATCCAAGGGTTTTATAAAGGAGTTGCATGAGCGTATTACTGTTCTAGACCGTCAGGGTGCGTTTTATCGTAGTGCTAAATTCAGAATGCTGGCTGCGCTTGGAGAGTGGAAAATTGGCCAAACCAAGGCGGCTAAGAAAAGCTTAATTCCAGCACTCGCACTAGGTCAAGCGCAAGGCATGTTTAGAACCTTTGCAGATGAACTTCAAGGTGGGCAGTGTCTTCTAAAAAATATTGCTTCAAGTTTAGACGCACACGAAATGCGGTTGATGCCTTATATTGAAGGCTTAGTAAACAATATGGAACCTGCACCAAAATTGTTAGGCAATTTTGAAAAAGACCTTGAATCTGACTCGTTACCATCTGACATTTCTGATCTCGAACTCTTGAGTGCATCAGAGGTTACTGAAAGGGAGCGTGAGATTCTGGAACTAATCGGGGATGGTCTATTTAATAAGGAAGTTGCGAACCTATTAGGAATATCCGAGGGTACTGTCAAATGGCACCTAAAAAACCTATACAGTAAATTGGGCGTTTCCAGCCGAACTCAAGCCTTAAAAAGGGCGCATAGTCTAAAACTGATAAATTAACCTTCCCTCCCTGTCCCGCCCTTTCGAGGGGGGGAAGGTTGTTTATTTTTGGTTAGTATTTTGGGCCGCGAGAGTAAAGTAATACTGCTGAATTAAATGCCATTTCGATCGAAAGCATCTCGGAATATTAGGAGTTTTTATGGGGCCTCTTGAGGGAGTCAAAGTTGTAGAGTTTGCAGGGATTGGTCCAGCGCCGATAGTGGGTATGCTGTTAGCTGACTTGGGAGCCCAAGTTGTGCTAATTGAACGCAAAGTGATGAATTCAAACGCTGCAACAGTTGATCCCACTTTGATGGGAAAGGCTGCATTTTTTAAACGAGGTAAGAAGTCAATCACACTAAACCTCAGCAAATGTAGTGATGTTGAGGCTGCTTTGAGTTTAGTTGCAAAGGCTGATGTGCTCGTGGAGGGTTTCCGCCCTGGCGTTATGGAGAGATTGGGGATTGGACCAGAGGTATGCCTCGAAAAAAATCCAAAACTAATCTACGGTCGGATGACTGGATGGGGACAGACGGGACCGCTAGCGCCTTCGGCCGGTCATGACCTGAACTTTTCTGCCATCACAGGAGCTCTTTTTTACGGCGGTTTGCCAGGGGATATTCCGTTCCCGACGCCAACTTTGCAGGGTGATGTGGGGGGAGGGAGCATGTCTTTGGCGCTCGGTATCCTATCTGCACTGTTTCATGTCAATAAAACTGGCCAAGGTCAAGTGATTGATGCGGCTATTTCTGATGGTGTAATTTATAACATGATGCTTCTGGCCAGTTTGAGGGAACAAGGAGTCATTAGTGATGGCGACCGTAATGACTTTTTCAGTGGTGCGGCTCCGTGGTGCAGCACTTATCGGTGTGCCGATGATCGCTTTGTTACCGTTCAAGCATTAGAGCCTAATTTTTACCAAAAGCTAGTTTCTATTTGTGGTTTTAGCGATGATCCAGACTTTGTAGACCAATACGATAAGAGTTGCTGGCAGATAGCGAAGACGAAGATGTCAGCGTTTTTTGGCTCCCGTACGCAGGCTGAATGTTGTTCGCTTTTGGAGGGAACAGACGCTTGTTTCGCTCCGATTTTGAATTTTTCTGAGGCTGCAAATCATCCTCATAATCAGGCGCGTGAAAGCTTCATTCGTATTGACGGAGTGCTGCAGCCTGCACCCGCACCTAAGTTTAGTCTCACTAAGCAGGTGGTTGGTAGTATACCTGATTTGGGTGAGCACAATGACAATATTTTGGGACCGCTAGGTTTGTATAACAAATCCAATCTCTCTGATTGATATCAGAATCTTAGACGCGAAAGGTCAGAGGGGTTCTACCCCATTTCCACGGACGGTTTTAAAACGGCTGACAACTTCCGATCCTGAACGGCAACTCTACGTCGCATCCTGGGATTATGGAACCGCTCAATGTAGTCGAATACATCAGCTCGCGCTTCGTTCTGAGTGCGGTAATGCCGGTGGTGAATTCGCTCCCGCTTGAGCATCCCGAAGAATGTAACCGTCCGGTAAACCCATCTTGAGCCAGGTGCTGCGGCCGTCAGGATAGTGTCCACTTATTTTTAAGTGGACACTTAACATGACCAACATAAGCGTAACCAAGCCCTACCAAAAACGTCGTCGTTACTCTAACCCGGATTTCTCATAGTGCTCCAACAACCTTCGCAGACCAAGCCTGGTAGTGCCAGATCCGAGTGGTCATGGTCGAAGTTGGCGATTATTTAGCCAGTTTCCGGCATTCAGGCACAACTCCCCCTTTCCCCCATTGG